>JBGTMW010000581.1:0-2086 GCA_041743365.1 Gemmatimonadaceae bacterium | reverse complement strand
CCGAGATGATCGGCGGAAGCCTGCGGATAGCGAGCGCGCCCGGCGCGGGCACGACAGTGATCGTGAGCGTGCCGGTCAACTCGGCCGAGGGGAAAGGGGACGAGACCGATGATTCGCCTTTTAATCGTCGATGACCACCAGCTCATGCGGGACGGTCTGGTGCGGCTCCTGAGCCTCGAGCCGGAGATCGAGCTGGTCGGTACGGCCTGCGACGGGGCGGAGGCCGTGCGAATGGTGGCGGAGCATCAGCCGGATCTCGTGCTGATGGATATCCGCATGCCGGAAAAGAGTGGCATTCAGGCCACTCGCGAGATCAAAGCCCAACATCCGAACGTCAAGGTCATCCTCCTCACGATGCATGACGAGGACGATTACGTGTTCGAGGGGATGGGCGCGGGCGCGTCCGGCTACTTGTTGAAGGACAGTAGCCGCGACGAGTTGATCGGCAGTATCCACCGTGTCCACGCGGGCCAGGTGGAGATGACCCCGTCGGTGACGCGCAAGATCGTGGCCGAGTTCGCCACCCTTCATCAGGGAAAGCGAGAGAAGCCACCGCAGAGCGCGGCGCCGGAGGACCTGTCCCGCCGGGAAATGGACGTGCTGAAGCTCGTTGTCCGAGGCTGCAGCAATCGACAGATCGCGCAGGAGCTGTATATCGATGAGACCACCGTAAAGACCCACCTGCACAAGATCTTCGAGAAGCTGAACGTCCGAGACCGCACCCAGGCCGCCATCCTCGCCATGCAGCGGGGCTGGTGCCAGCCGAGTAACACGCCGGTGTTCACGCGTCAGTAGGGGCGGGGAGTCGAACCACGAGGGCACCCTCCGAGTGCCTTCGTGGCTTGGCTCGAACCAGGGTCGAACTGTGCTATAATCCCATCGGAAGGCTAAATGGTGAGTACCGGGATGCGGGGTCACGGAGCGATGGGACAACAGTTGACGCTTGAGCTTTCGGAAGCGGAGTATCGCGCGCTTGAACGCCGGGCGGGAGAAAACGGCACGTCGCCGGTCGAGTGGGCGGCGGATCGGCTGCGGGAGCAGCTAGCGATGGAATCAGACGAGGAACTCGCGCAGCAGGTCCATCCTGAACTGGTGGAGGGGCTACGTCGCATTGCCGCGCGCGATGGACGACCTTACGTGGAGGTCGCCGCGGCGTTTATGCGTGCCACGGCGCCGCAACCTCTCCCGAAGGTGTCGGCTGTAGAGGCGAAGGCCGCGATGGAGCGATTCCTACAGTGTACGGTGAGTCTCGGTCATGCCACCGGGTCCGATAACGAGTCGATTGATGCGGACCTGGCCACGGAATACGCGGACAACCACGAATGTCTCGACGCACCCAACAAGCGACGTCCGCGGGAATAACGCTGGTTGACACGTCCGGACTCTTCTGCGTCCATGACGCCGATGATCCACTTCACGCTCGCGCCCAACTGACCTTCGGCTCGGCTCCACGACTCTTGACGCACAGTTACGTGTTGGCCGAGTTCGTGGCTCTATCCAACGCACGCGGTCTGCCACGCGGTCCCGTCCTCACATATCTCATCGACCTCACTAGGCTCCCGAATGTCGAGATAGTCTGGGTCACGCAGGAGCTACACGTGTCGGCAATGGATCTACTGAGGCGTCGCCTCGACAAGACCTACTCCCTCTGCGACGCCGTCAGCTTCGTCCTCATGCGCCGGCGCGGCATTACCGAGGCGCTCACTACCGATCGACACTTCGAGCAAGAAGGTTTTCGTCGTTTGATCGGTTGAGCGCGAACCGTGGCATTCACGGCCGCATCGCGATCGCCGTAAACCCTCGATCGGCCGAGCTCGCTGGCGTCTCCTCGAACTCGTGGAGCAGGCGGATCTCGGTGAAGCCGGCGTCCTGGAGCAGACGGAGCGCCTCCGACTGCGAGTACGAGAGCGTCGCGGGGGAGCGACGGTGGTGCTCGGCGGCGATGGTGATGCCGTCCCTGACAAGCTCCCAGCGGTCCTCCGAGGTCTCGCATCGCGTCTCCGGGTCCACCTCCGACCGCGACCATCGCCGGGCTAGCGTGCCGTCGGGGAGCGTCACCTCGCGCGGCCCTCTCCAGTCGGAGGAC
>JBGTMW010000580.1:0-16454 GCA_041743365.1 Gemmatimonadaceae bacterium | reverse complement strand
GACTGGCGGGCCGCACCCGTCGTTCATCGAGCTCGACACGCGCGCGCGCCTGATGTACTGGAGCGACAATCGAACCAACAGGATCATGCGCGCGAACCTGGACGGGACCGACATTCGAGAGGTGGTCACCTCGGGGCTCGCAGGGCCCCGGGGTATCGCGCTCGGGAGATAGGATCGTCGGCACTCGACACCCGCTCACCCGGTTCGCAGGGTCGGTCCGGTCTCTCGGAGCCCGCATGCACAGAAGCCCAGCCATCCTGCGCCGGGCCCCTGTTTACTGATGACTGTAGACTGTCGACCGTCGACTCCGTCTTCCGCTCCAAACCCCTAGTAGCGGTAGTGTTCCGGCTTGTACGGACCCTCGATCGGTACGCCGATGTAAGCCGCCTGCGACTCGGTCAGCTTCGTCAGCTTCACGCCGAGCTTGTCGAGATGCAGCCGGGCCACCTTCTCGTCGAGCAGCTTCGGCAGCGTGTACACCCGCCGCTCGTACCTGTCGTTGTTCGTGTGCAGCTCGATCTGGGCCATCACCTGGTTGGTGAAGCTCGCCGACATGACGAAGCTCGGATGACCCGTCGCACAGCCGAGGTTGAGCAGGCGGCCCTCGGCGAGCAGCATGACGCTGTGACCGTCGGGGAAGACGTACTCGTCGTATTGAGGCTTGATGTTGATCCGCTTCACGCCCTTCATCTTCTTGAGGCCGGCCATGTCGATCTCGTTGTCGAAGTGGCCGATGTTGCCGACGATCGCCTTGTCCTTCATGCGTGCCATGTGCTCGGCAGTGATGATCGACTTGTTGCCCGTCGTCGTGATGAAGATGTCGGCGGTCTCCAGCACATCCTCGAGCAGCGTGACCTGGTAGCCTTCCATCGCCGCCTGGAGCGCGCAGATGGGGTCGATCTCGGTGATCACGACCCGCGCTCCCTGCCCACGCAGCGACTGCGCGCACCCCTTGCCGACATCGCCGTAGCCGCAGATCACTGCCACCTTGCCAGCGAGCATCACGTCAGACGCTCGAAGGATGCCGTCGGTGAGGGAATGACGGCAGCCGTAAAGGTTGTCGAACTTGCTCTTCGTCACCGAGTCGTTGACGTTGATCGCGGGGAAGAGCAGCGTCCCCGCTTCCATCATCTGGTACAGGCGATGCACGCCCGTGGTCGTCTCCTCGGAGACCCCACGAAGGTCGCGCGCCATTGCGGCCCACCGCCCCGGGTTCTCCTTCTGTTGCGCGCGCAGCAGATCGAGGATGATCCCGTATTCCTCGGAGTCGTTCTTTTCATCGAACGCCGGAACCGAGCCGGCCGTCTCGAACTCGGCGCCCTTGTGCACCAGCAGGGTCGCGTCTCCGCCATCATCGAGGAGCAGCGTGGGCCCCGAGCCGTCGGGCCACATGAGGGCCTGCTCGGTGCACCACCAGTATTCCTCGAGCGTCTCTCCCTTCCAGGCGAACACCGGCACGCCCTGCGGATTCTCGACCGTACCGTCCTTTCCGACGACGACGGCAGCGGCGGCGTGATCCTGGGTCGAGAAGATGTTACACGACACCCAGCGCACGTCGGCGCCGAGCTCAGTGAGCGTCTCGATGAGGACGGCGGTCTGGACGGTCATGTGCAGCGAGCCCATGATCTTCGCCCCGCGGAGCGGGTTCCTGCCCTTGTACTCGCGGCGAAGCGCCATGAGCCCGGGCATCTCGTGCTCGGCGAGTCGAATCTCCTTGCGTCCGAATTCGGCCAGTGCGAGGTCGGCGACCTTGAATGGAGTGCGCCCTGCATCGCGGGCGGAGGAGAAGGAGGAGGTGAGTTCGGCGGTTGTGGCCACGGGAGGGTTGGTTGATGTGAGCGCTGAAACGGAGTGTACAGTCATCAGTGATCAGTGGTCAGTCATCAGGCGCGCGCCGTGGCGCTCGCGGCAAAGAGCGTCGGGCCTCTCGCAGCCGGATCGGCTGGGAGCTGGAGATACCGGACCGCCCGGAAGCCTGCGGCCTCCAGCCATTCCGAGATCTGCCCGCTCGAGAAGCCCTGCCACAGGTGTCCCATCGTCCGCCGATACTCATCGCGATCGTGCGGGGTCATGTCGGTGATGAGGAGGCGTCCGCCGGGACGCAGTACGCGGCGCGCCTCCCGAAGGGCGAGCAGAGGGTCCTCGACGTAATGGAGCACGAGGAACGACACTGCCGCATCGAGCGATGCGTCGGATATGGGAAGCGATTCGAGCCGGCCGCGCTCGAGCGAAACGTTGGCGATTCCCGACATGCGCCTGCGGGCGGCGCCGAGCATCGCCGTCGAGTCGTCCACGGCGATCACACCGCGCACGAACGGCGCCAGCATGGCCGTCAGCTGTCCCGTCCCGCACCCGAGATCGCCGACGACCCAATCCGGATCCAGCAGCGCCAGCATCGAGATGAGATCCGCGCGCTGACCGAACATCTCTCCCCGCATCCGGTCCCACTGGCCCGCCGCAGACGAGAAGAACTCCTGGGACTTCGACCTGCGCTGGGCGAGCACGCTTCGCAGCCGCTGCGCGTCCTGGGTGGCGGCCGGGCTCGACGCGACCTGATCGCGCACCAGAGTCCACAGCCGCTTTTCCGCGGCCTCGAGTCGCTCGGTCATCATCGTGTAAAGACGGCTGGATCCGTCCGCGCGCGAAACCACCCAGCGTTCGTCGCCAAGGGTCTTGAGGTGCCGGCTCACCGTGGACTGTGGCATCTGGAGGACTGTGCACAGCTCGGATACCGCCAACTCCTGGCGCTCCAGCACCAGCAGCATGCGGCACCTGATGACGTCGGAGAGCGCCGACATCGTGTCGAAGATCGAGATCGCGTTGGCCAATGGCATCCTTATATCCGGATATAAGGATATGCAAGGCGCCGGCTCCCGTCAATGGTTTCACACGCGCTGCTGGCCTCCTTCGTCGGCTCCGGTCTAGATTGCCACGGGTCGGGAAGCCCCTTTTCGCCCGCGAGGCCGAATGCTCCGCTCGGTAGCCGCCCTTCTGATCATCCTGTCCCTCCAGCCGGCGTGCGCCCGGTCGGAGGCGGTCAGCGAATGGGCGGCTTTCGGGGACCCCTCGGCGACGGCCGAGGGCGATTCCGCATTTGCGGGACTCGTCGCGAAGCTTTCCGAGCCGGGCGGCTACTTCGACTCCGACAACCTCGTCTCGAACGAGCTGTCGTACCAGCACGTCCTGGGGGCGATGCGGAGGCTGAAGGTGACCGGTGGGGCGTACATCGGCGTGGGACCCGACCAGAACTTCACCTACATCGCCCAGGTGCGTCCCAGGATCGCTTACGTGATCGACCTGCGACGGGACAACCTGCTCCATCACCTGCTGTACAAGGCGCTGTTCGAGATGTCGCGCAATCGAGCGGAGTATCTCGGCCTGCTCCTGGCCCGACCGGTACCGCGGGATGTCTCGCGGTGGGACAGGCGGACGGTTCAGCAGCTCGTCGCGCATTTCGACTCCACTCCGATGCGCCGCGAGCTGCTCGATTCCACGCGGGCTGCCGTCGCGCACCGTGTATCTGGCTACGGCATTCCGGTGAACGCGATCGACCTGGAGACGATCGCCCGGATACACGCCCGGTTCGCGGGTGCCGGACTGGATCTGCAGTACGAGAGTCTGAACCGTCCATCCCGCCGCAACTATCCGACGCTTCGCGACCTGATCCTCGAGCGGGATCTCGACGGGAATCAGGAGAACTATCTGGCGAGCGAGGATGACTTCCAGTTCCTCAAGTCGCTGCACGCGAGGAACATGATCGTTCCTGTCGTCGGCGATCTCGCGGGCAGCCACGCGCTGCGCGCAATCGGGCGCGACATCGCTTCGCGAGGGGAGCGCGTATCGGTGCTGTACGTCTCCAACGTCGAGTTCTACCTGATGCGCGCAGGAGGCTTCGACGCGTTCGCCGGGAACGTAACGACCCTTCCGCGCAACGATCGCAGCGTGATCATCCGGAGCTACTTCAACGGCCCGTACAGCTACGGCCACCCGCAGTGGGTGCCGGGCTACTTCAGTACGCAGATCGTCCAGACCGTCGAGAGCCTGGTCTCCGAGTACTCCAGGGGCGGCTATCCCACGTACCTCGACCTCGTCACGAAACACTTCCTCCCGCTCCGCTGACTACCAGTGAACCGCCGCACATTCGTACGCCGCGCGACGCTCGCCGTCTCGGGGTTCGGAATCCTCCGGACACTTCCGGCATGCCGGGATCGCGGGACCGACGCAGACCGCGCCTTCATCACGATTCGCGATCGCTACTTCGTACGGCACCTGGAGCTCAACCCCGTCACCTCGACCTACCTCGGTGGAGACGGCTACAGCCAGACACTTCGCGACATCAACGGAAAGCTGCGCGACTATCGTCCAGCGGCGCTGGAAGACGAGCTTCGCTTCTATCGCGACGCCAGAGACGCCGTTCGCCGCATCGATCCGGCCACGCTCTCACCCGGAACATACGTCGACCATCAGGTCATGAGCTCGCAGCTCGAGTTCCTCATCCGCTACATCGATGAGCGACACTACCACCAGCGTGCAGTGGACAGCTACGTCGCCGAGCCCTTTCGAGGGATCGACTGGCAGATCCAGCAGATGCGCGCCCTCGACGACGATCTCCTCGGAACCGAGGAGGAATGGGAGTTCGTCGTCGCCCGACTGATGGCGATTCCGGCCTACCTCGACGTGGCGCGGGACAACATTCGCGATGGGAAGCGTGCCGGGATCGTCGCGGACTGGAGAATGATCCAGCGGGATGGAATCGCCGGAAGTCGCGCGAACGCGGAGTACTTTCGGTCCACCCTACCGGGGCTGGCTCGCGGCTACCTCGCCGACAGGTCCTTCGCGGCGTCGATACTGGACCGTCTCGAGGCCGGCGGCGCCGGTGCCGCTCTCGCCTACGAGCGCTTCGCCACGATCCTCGAGCAGGCGTTCGATCCGACGGATCGCACCGATCGATTCGCAGCGGCAGACCAGGAGTACGAGTGGCGCGTGCGCAACATCCTCCGTGATCCGCGCGGAGCGGAGATGCTCTACGCGTACGGGGCGGCGGAGGTCCTGAAGTACACGCAGCGCATCACCGAGATCGCCCAGGTCGTCGCCAGCGAGGCGGGACTCACGCTCCCCTTCGGATCTCCCGCGGAGTCGAACGCGAGTATTCGCAGGGTGATGGACCATCTGTCCATCGACTCGCCGGCGAGCGACGAAGAGCTGTTCGAGTGGTATCGCGACGCCGGCGATCGAGCCGTGGAATACGGCAGGGAGCGCGGGCTGTTCGACATCCCCCGGGACTACGAGCTCGAGGTGGTACCGACGCCGCCGGTGCTCCGAAGCACCATCGATGCAGCCTACTACCCTGCCCCTCCCCTCAAGCGTTCGGGCGTGGGCCGATTCTACCTGACTCCGACCGGCAACGATCCCGGCGCCCTGCGGCAGAACAACCGCGCGTCGATAGCGACCACGGCGGTGCACGAGGGCTTCCCCGGCCACGACTGGGAATTCAGGTACATGGCCGAGAACGCCGACGAGATATCGAACATTCGCTGGCTCACCCCCGGTGCGGTCGAGGATTCGTCATCGATGTGGTCGGACTCGATGGCCATGGAAGGGTGGGGGCTGTACAGCGAGGAGCTGATGTCCGAGCCCGCCGCCGACCGCCCGTACGGATTCTACTCGGCAGCGGAGTATCTGTACCAGCTGCAGGCGCAACTGCTTCGCGCGGTCCGTGTTCGCGTGGACGTCGGAATTCACACCGGCCGCATGTCCTTTTCCGAAGCCGTCGACTACTTCACCGAGCATGTCTCGTTCTATCCGAATGCGTGTGCGCGTGCGGCAGATGACCCCGACGCGCGCGCCATCTGCGCGTCAGCCGACCGGGCGATCTACCGCTACTCCAAATGGCCTACCCAGGCGATAACCTACAACCTGGGGAAGAACGCCATCATCGATCTCCGGGAATCGTATCGTGAGAAGAAGGGCGATTCGTATTCGGCCAGGGAGTTCCACGAGCGGCTGATGCGCATGGGGTCCATCCCCGTTGGCTTCTTCAGGGCCGCATTCCTGGCGGAGGCATGACGGTTCCGAACCCCGCCGTATCGCTTCTCCGCAAGTGGAACGCACTGTCACGTCTTCCGGGCGGACGCTGGGCATTCAGCCGGCTGCTCGGGTGGAACGTTCCATACACCGGCTCCATCGGGGCACGGGTGCTCGAGCTCCGCCCGGGATTCGCGCGGATCGAGCTTCGCGACCGGCGCCCGGTTCGGAATCACCTCCGGTCGGTCCATGCCGTCGCGCTCGTCAACCTCGGGGAGGTGACGAGCGGACTTGCGATGCTCACCGCGACACCGCCCACGGTGCGAGGTATCGTCACGCATATAGAGACCGATTTCCTCAGGAAGGCGCGCGGTCGCCTCGTGGCGGTTTCGGAGTGTCTAGTGCCCGCGGTATCGGCGGCGATCGATCATGAAGTGAGTGCGGAGATCAGCGACTCCGATGGTGCGGTCGTCGCGCGCGTGAGGGTGATCTGGCGACTCGCTCCGGCAGCTCATGGCGCGTCGCCCGAGCCGGCATCCCCGTGACGAGCGCGTCGGTCACCGCGCTCAGCACGCCACTCACGGACCACGCACGCATCCAGGTGCCGCTCATCTGCGGGGCGATGTACCCGTGCAGCAATCCCGAGCTCGTCGCCGCGGTATCGGCGGCGGGCGGCATCGGTGTCGTTCAGCCCATCTCGCTCACCTACGTCCATGGTCATGATTTCCGGGAGGGGCTGAGGCTCATTCGAGGGATAACGCCGAACCCCATCGGCATGAACGCGCTGATCGAGGCGTCATCGAAAACGTATCACGAGCGCATGGTGCGCTGGGTAGACATCGCCATCGAGGAGGGAGTGCGCTTCTTCGTGACATCTCTCGGCAATCCGCGGTGGGTGGCGGAGAAGGCGCATGCGGTCGGGGGAGTCGTCTATCACGATGTGACGGAGCGAAAGTGGGCACTCAAGGGACGCGACGGCGGAGTGGACGGGCTCATCGCCGTCAATCGACGAGCGGGTGGCCATGCCGGCCCCGGGACGGCGGAGGCGCTGCTCGGGCAGATCGGCGACCTCGGCCTGCCTGTCGTCTGCGCCGGAGGCATCGGCGACGAGAGGGATTTCGTGGACGCGATTCGCATGGGCTACGCCGGGGTGCAGATGGGAACCCGCTTCATCGCGACGCCGGAGTGCCGTGCGAGCGCTGCCTACAAGGATGCGATCGTCCGTGCGGGGGAGGACGACATCGTCCTGAGCGAGCGCATCACCGGTGTACCCGTTGCGGTCATCAGGACGCCCTACATCGAGAAGATGGGACTCGCCGCGGGCCCGGTCTCGAAGTGGCTGCTTCGGCATCGCCGCACGAAGCACTACATGCGGTCGATTTACGCCCTGCGTTCCCTCTGGCAGCTCAAGCGGGCGTCGCTGGACACGTCGGACGCGGCGAAGGAGTACTGGCAGGCGGGCAAGAGCGTTGCGGGCGTTCACGCCGTCGAGCCGGCCGGCGAGATCGTCCGCCGGTTCGCCGACACCCTTCGCGCTGCCGGCACGACGAGCGGGTCGCGTGGTGCGGAGCCGTCAAGCCTCGATCAGAACCAGAGCGCGCCGTCTACCTGACGGGGGCGGGGCACGCGAAGCAGGTTCGCGAGAGTCGGCGCAAGCTGAGTGATGGTCGGCCGCCCGACCATCCGGCCGGGGGCGACGCCGGCAGCGAGCAGGAGATAAGGGATCCGTCGATCACCCTCGTGAGCCGTGCAATGCTCGCGCGTCGCTGGAATACCCTCGGTACAGCCGTGACCCCGACCGCCCCCATGGTCGGCGGTAATCATGACGGCCAGCTCACCGGCCGCCATCGCGGGCTCGAGAGCCGAGACCAGGCGCGCGACCTCCCGATCGACATCGGCCACCGCCGCGATGTACGTCGGCGTCAACCGCCCGTCGCCGCCGACCCAACCCGCCGAGTGCCCGGCGGCATCCACGGCGCTGACGTGAACGAAGGTGATCTGGGGTGCG
The DNA here is from genome assembly GCA_041743365.1 of Gemmatimonadaceae bacterium. GTDB lineage: Bacteria > Gemmatimonadota > Gemmatimonadetes > Gemmatimonadales > Gemmatimonadaceae > JANPKQ01. The sequence goes on along the minus strand of JBGTMW010000580.1, from coordinate 8,422 downwards.
TCCACGTCGGTGGCGACGACGATTGCCTGGTCGATGATGGCGCCGGTCGCTTCGGGGGCGGCAATCAGGACGTCGAGTCCGAAGAACGACTTCGCCATCGCCAGCTGACTGGCCGGCACCAGCGACCCACCGATGATCGCCGCGCTGCTGCCCCCCGCGGCCCGAACCCATTGGAAGATCGAGGTCGCCCCGTTCACCATCAGCGTCATCGCCGCGGTTTCATCCAGGGTGTTCGTGACGATGCCCAGCGCGCTGACGTCGCGGCCGGAGAACAGCGAGAGATGTCCCGGCACGGTCAGCGAGGGCACGACCGTGAGCGCGCTGTCGCTCCACTGTGCGCGCGAGCGCAACGCCCGGAGTGCCGGCATGTGCTCGACCGCGTCGGCGCGAAGGCCATCGACGCTCACGAGCACCGCGCGCCGGACGGGGGCAGGCGCGGGTTCGCCGGGCGCGATACCGCAGGACGCCGGTACGGCGCCGAGTGCGAGGACGCCGAAGGACCGGCGGGCGGCCCGGAGGTGGGAGAGAATGGACATCGTGGGAATGACGAGACACATTCGATCGCCGTCACGGTAACAGCGTCGTTCCGGCGGCTGATGTCGCCCACGACGCGCGGATTGAATGGACCCGCTTTCTTGCCGCCGCCGCGGCGCGCTGCATGCAATGCAGGTCACACATTTCGAGCGGCCCCATCAGTGAGCGAGGAGACAGCCTTCAAGATGTCGTATCGGACGTTCCGGGACGCCAGCGGCGAAGAGTGGCAGGTGTGGGATGTCTTTCCCAGCACTGACGTCCGAAATACCCTTCAGGGCGGATGGCTGACTTTCCAGTCCGCGGAGGAGAAGCGGCGCCTTGCCCCCGTTCCCCTCTACTGGGTAAGTGCCGACGACGCGGAGCTGCGGCGTCTGCTGGGGAATGCGAAGCCGGCGCCCGAGCGCACCGGCGCCCGAGCGGAGATGCCGGACGACATTCCTCTGGACACCAGCCCGCCGGCCGCCTGAAAAGCCGCGGCGCCCGTCGGGTTTCCCCGTGCGGGCGCCTTCGGTTGGTAGCGTTGTCCTCCGCCTGGGCCGTCGGCCAGTCCACCCGGAGCCAGAGCGCACGAGGTGCGCCCTCTTTGGTCAGGAGCCTCGCGCGATGCGCCGAGCCTCCGACGAAATCCGCTATGGGCGCTGGGCGGTCCGCTTGCGGCGACGCGCGGCGGCAGCCTTGAGCTGACGAGCTTCGCTCGGCTTCACGTAATGACGCCGGCGCCGGAGATCCTTGAGTATCCCCGCCTTGAGCAGCTTCTTCTTGAAGACCTTGAGTGCCCAGTCGAGGCGATCGTTCTCGTCGAGCTTGACTTCGATCATTGTGATTCCAGTTGAAGAGTTACCTGGGACGTTGCGGTTGCTGCGGGAGAAGCGAACAGCCGGATCGATTTGCGTCGACCCGGCTGTCCTTGCCGTGGCAGAGTTGCTCTGCCGCGGCTGGCTGAATCAGCCGCCCAGCTTCGTCACGTTCTCTGCGGCGGGACCCTTCTGGCCCTGCACGATGTCGAACTCGACGCGCTCACCCTCGGCAAGCGTCTTGAAGCCGCTGCCCTGGATGGCCGAGTGGTGGACGAAGCAGTCTTTCTGGCCGTTCTCGGGCGTGATGAAACCGAAGCCCTTCGCGTCATTGAACCACTTCACCTTTCCGGTCGTACGCATTCTGTACCCCTGATCAAAAATTGTTGTTCGGAGTCCGGTAACGCCGTACAGACCGTGGGTCCGTGCTGACGCGATGTGCCGCGCTCCTGTGCCGGAGGGCGAAATGCCCACCGGCGTGGCGATGCCAGAAAAAAAAAGAGGCCGGCGAAAGCCAGGCCCCTATGTCTTCCTCGGAACTTGTCCACGCTAAAAAGCGTGCATCGCCGTAGTAATGGTAAGGCCGCAAGGTTAGGAGCGCAAGAGCCAACTTGGCGCCCCCAGGGCCCCCGTCCCCAACCCCCGCTAGAGGGTGATAACGGGGGCCCCGTCGATCAGGCTCGACGGACCAGCCTGATGAGGAAGAGCAGCACTACCGCGCCTATGAACGCGACGAAGATGGTCCCGGCAAGGCCGCCGAAGGGGGTTCCGACCCCCAGCGCGCTGAAGATCCAGCCCCCGATGAAGGCACCGACGATCCCGATGATGATGTCGCCGATGATGCCGAACCCGCCGCCCATCACGAACGATGCGAGGACGCCGGCGATGAGGCCGACGATAATCCACCAGAGCAAGCCTTCCATGAGTAATCCCCCAGTGCCGTGGGTTTCCTTCGTGAATGCGGTCGTCTGGAAGCAACTCGCATGCCCCGCGCCTGCACGCATCATCGTCGCGCGTGCAGTGGGTGACCACTACCGCCGCGCGAGTCGGCTTGACTTCGCCCGCTGATTCGCGTTGTCTGCGTCGATCCTGCCGGGACAGCACCGACCACCAACGGAAATGGAGCGCAATGCAGCTCGCGATGATCGGACTCGGCCGCATGGGCGGCAACATGGTTCAGCGACTTCTCCAGGGGGAGCACGACCTCGTCGTTTGGGATCGCAGTGCCGAGGCGATCGCGGAGTCGGTCGCCAGGGGAGCGACCGGCGCGAGGGGCATCGCCGATGTGTGCGCCCGGCTCCGCCCTCCCCGCGTAGTCTGGATGATGGTTCCTGCGGGCTCCCCCGTGGATGAGACGATGGAGGCCCTGCGCCCGCACCTCGCGAAGGGAGACATCCTCGTCGACGGCGGCAACTCCAACTTTCACGACACCGTGCGCCGCGCGGCGGCGCTGGCCGCGGACGGCATCGAGTACGTGGACTGCGGCACCAGCGGCGGGGTGTGGGGGCTCGAGATGGGCTACTGCCTCATGATCGGTGGGAGCGAACGCGCCTTCGCAACGTGCGAGCCGATCTTTCGCACGCTCGCCCCGGAGTCCGGCTACGCGCACCTGGGGAAATCCGGTGCGGGCCACTACGTGAAGATGATCCACAACGGCATCGAATACGGAATGCTCCAGGCGTATGCGGAGGGCTACGAAATACTCCATGCGTCCAGGGATTTCGACCTGGATCTGCATCGGATTGCGGGACTCTGGAATCATGGCAGCGTCGTGCGGTCATGGCTCAATGAGCTCGCCGAAAGCGCATTCGAGAAGGATGGCGATCTCGGGTCGATCCGCGGATACGTGAGCGACTCGGGCATGGGCCGTTGGACCGTGCAGGAGGCGATCGACCTCGATGTGCCGGCGCCGGTGCTCACCCTCTCGCTGATCGCACGGCTGCGCTCGCGCCAGCCCGACTCCTTCTCGGCCAAGGTGATCGCCGCGCTCAGGAACGAGTTCGGGGGACACGCGGTCAAGTCCAAGTGACGGGCCTCGCGGCCGGCACGGCTCCGGTTGCCGTGACAGCGCGCCCCGCGAGCGGCCTCCTGGGCCGTCCGCAACCGGACAGGGCGGACCCGTGCACCCTGGTGATCCTCGGCGCCGCCGGCGACCTCACGCGTCGAAAGCTGATGCCGGCGTTGTACCAGCTCGAGAAGGATGAGCTGCTGGCCGCGGACTTCCGGGTTCTGGGAGTTTCGCGGGAGGCGATCGGGGTGGATGGCTTCCGTGCGCTGATGCGCGAAGGGGTGGAACAGTCCGACGAGATTCACGGCGGAATCGACGACGGTGCATGGTCGCGCTTCGTGGCGAAGCTGCACTACGTCGCTGGCGACCTCACCGCGGCTGCCACGTACGCCAGCGTCAAGGCGCAGCTCGGCATGCTCGAGCAGGATCTCCCGCCTGCGAGCGCGAACAGGCTGTTCTACCTGGCGGTGCCGCCGAGTGTGTTCGAGTCCGCGGTGCACGCACTCTCCGCGAGCGGACTCGCGCCGAGGACCCTCGATCCGGATGTGCGCCCCTGGGTTCGAGTGGTCATCGAGAAGCCCTTCGGGCGAAGCCTGCAGACGGCGGTGACGCTGAACGCGCTGGTGCTGGACGCGCTGGCGGAGCACCAGGTCTACCGGATCGATCACTACCTCGGGAAGGAGACCGTCCAGAACATTCTCGTGCTGCGATTCGCGAACTCGATCTTCGAGCCCCTGTGGAATCGGCAAAGCGTCGCCAGCGTGCAGATCACCGCCGCCGAGACCGTGGGGGTCGGATCACGCGGCAGGTACTACGAGGAAGCCGGAGTGATCCGGGACATGTTCCAGAATCACCTCCTCCAGCTGCTCACGCTCACCGCCATGGAGCCGCCAGTGACGATGAGCGCCGACGCCGTGCGCGATGAGAAGGTGAAGGTGCTGCGCTCCGTGCGCTGGCTGACGCCGGATACGATTCCGGCCAACGCCGTTCGCGCGCAGTACGTCGCCGGGCGAATCGATGGAGAGTTGGTGCCCGGCTTTCTCCAGGAGGAGAAGGTCAATCCCGAATCGATGACGCCAACGTTCGCGGCGCTCCGGCTCCATGTCGACAACTGGCGGTGGAAGGGTGTGCCCTTCTACCTGCGGTCGGGGAAGCGGCTCCCGAAGCGCGTATCGGAGATCGCGATCCGCTTCCGCGCGCCGCCGCTGCTGATGTTCGGCCACGGGACGCGCGAGCATGCCGTCGCGAACGTGCTGGTGATGCGGGTGCAGCCCGACGAAAGCATTTCGCTGCGATTCGAGGTGAAGATCCCCGGCGCCGCGTGCGCGCTCGATCCCACGATCCAGGTGACGCCCGTGGACATGGACTTCACGTACGCCGAGGCGTTCGGGACGTCGGTATCTCCCGCGTACGAGACGCTGCTCCTGGACGCGATGATCGGCGACGCGACGCTGTTCACCCGCAGCGACGAGGTGGAGGCGGCGTGGAAGGTGACGGATCCGCTGCTCGAGTACTGGGAGAAGAACCCGCCGTCGCGGATGCCGCTGTATGCTGCGGGAACCTGGGGTCCGCCTGACGCCGATGGGCTCCCGGCAGCCGACGGCTTCGACTGGCGGGACTCCTGAGTCAGGGGCTTTGGACGCCTGCTTTTCGGGGCACGAGTCCTGCCTTGTCAGGGTCCGCAGTGAGCGGGCGGCAACGGTGCACCCAGCTCTTCAGTTGAACCCAGACACAGCGAGAAAGGCCATGGCAGTCAACGACATGAACCAGCTTCTCAAGCATGAGCTCGGTGATCTTCTCTACGCGGAGCGCACCTTCCTGAAGGGCCTCAAGAAGATGTCGAAGGAGATCAGCGACCCGATGATGAAGGAGCGCGTCGTTAAGCACGCCTCCGAGACCGAGGAGCAGATCGAAGTGCTCGGCAAGGCCTTCGAGTCGATCGGTCTCAAGCCTCGTGCCGAGAAGTGCGACGCGGCCATCGGCCTCAAGGAAGAGCACGATTCGTTTCTCGAGGATGAGCCGTCGGCGGAGATGCTGGAGGCGTTCGACCTCGGCTCGGGACTGCGCATCGAGCACTACGAGATTGCCGGCTACAAGTCCGCGATCGCGATCGCGAAGGTTCTTGGCAACAACGAGTGCGCCCGGCTCCTTGCGAAGAATCTCGATCAGGAGGTAGCGATGGCGACGTTCCTCGAGGAGAACGCACTCGGCGCGCTTCAGAAGCTCGGCTGAGATCGACCGGCGCCGAAGCTCGTGGTAGTTCAGCGGCGAAGAGGCTACGCTCGAGGGAAGACGGGACAGGGGCGCCACGCGAAAAGCGGGGGCCCCTCGGTGCATTCGTGACTGGTGTCACAGCGGTAACGCGCGCACGGTGGTATGTCAGTGACCGCTGTTACAAAACGGGCCGCGGGGTACGGTTCTGGCAAGGCTGTAATCGTCACCACGAATTCACCATGTAAACGCCGGAGTTGACGGTATGAATGGACCACTAAAGAGCATACTCGCCGGGCTTCTGGTCGCGCCGTTGGCGGCTGGTTGCGCGACGAAGGGCGCGCTCAGGCGCGCTGTGGAAGGAGAGCGGATCGCTCGCATGCAGGCCGACAGCGCGCAGATGATGGAGACGCAGATGGTACGCAACGACGTCGCCGCGGTGCGCGGTGAAGTGACGACGCTGCGGAGCGACATGGCCGCGCTGCGGTCGGAGCTTCAGGGACTGCGGACCGACTTCAATGCCAAGATCAGCGCAGTCGAGGAAGGAATGCAGTTCATGCTTCCGGTGACCTTTGCGTTCGATGATGCGACGGTTCGCGTCGAGGACCTTCCAGCTCTCGACCGTTTCGCCCAGGTCATTCGCCAGCACTACCCGAGCTCCAAGATCACCGTCGAGGGCTTCGCCGATCCGGCCGGCTCTGCGTCGTACAACCGGGTGCTTTCGGAACGTCGCGCGGAGACGGTTCGCGGCCATCTTACCCAGGCCGGGCTCGATGCGTCGCTGCTGCGCGCGATCGGCTACGGTGAGACGCGCCAGGTAGCTCCGGGCGCCGAGCGCGACGACATGGGCGCCGAGCTGAACCGTCGCGTCGTGTTCGTCGTAGAGAGTGCAGACGCGGCCGCGGTCGTCGCGAGTCTCGATCGGTAGTTCATCGTCTGGCAAGTCGCAGCACGGTGGGCGGGGCAGAGAGATCTGCCCCGCGTTTTTTTGTCGCGTGGCTGGGCGGGAGGTCGATGCGGGCTTCGGACAGGACTCACAGAATCGGGAGGTGCTGCCCTGCCGGGCTGACTGAAGGCTGCGAATGCTGATCGGATGCTGCGGATTGAACGGATGAAAGGGCGAGGTCGAGCGAGGGTCGATGGTAAGGAGGGGCTGGTCAGAAGAATCCGATTCAGGTTGTCGCACGTGCCCTTATGGCGCCGTTCCGCTCGGCACTCCCGCCCTCCCCCTCCGCCCGATCCAAAAAGAGACGCTGCGGAGCATGCCACAGTCGCTCGGGGGTCTCTGGCATGACGTCTGCCCTGCCAGTCATCGCTCGCGCAGGCCGCGCGGCGTCGATTCCCCAGCCGAACGGAACCCATGAGCGGCAGCGATTCCGGCGAGACCACTTCACTGTGGATGACGACGGCAGAGATGCCGTCCTACCCACCGCTCACCGAGGATGCCAGCGCCGATGTTTGCGTGGTCGGGGCCGGGATCGCTGGCATCACCACGGCGTACCTGCTCTCGCGTGCCGGGAAGCGCGTGATCGTGCTCGACGACGGGCCAGTGGGTGGCGGCGAGACGGGCAGGACGACGGCGCATCTCGCCAACGCGATGGACGATCGGTTCCATGAGATCGAGCGCGTTCACGGTGAGCGCGGCGCGCGGATCGCGGCCGCGAGCCATGGGGCGGCGATCGACCGCATTGAGGCGATCATCCTGGAAGAAGGGATTGACTGCGGCTTCGAAAGAGTCGACGGCTACCTTTTCCTGGGCGGAAAGGATGAGGAGGAAGAGCTCGCGCGCGAGCTGGAGGCGGCACACCGTGCCGGGCTGGGTGAGGTCGAGCCACTAGGTCGCATTCCGAGGATGCCGTTCGACTCGGGGCCCTGCCTGCGCTTCCCGCGGCAGGCGCAGTTTCATCCGCTCCGATATCTCGGAGGGCTTGCGCGCGCGGTGACACGCAATGGCGGGACGATTCACTCCGGCTCGCACGTCGCCGAGTTCGAGGCGAAGCCGCGGCGGCCGCAGGTGAAGACGAGCGACAAGAGGACGGTGACGGCGGACGCGGTCGTGTTCGCGACCAACAGCCCGATCAACGACTGGGTGAAGATCCACACGAAGCAGGCGGCGTATCGGACCTTCGTGATCGGCTGCCGGATCCCTCGCGATTCGGTTCCCAGGGCCCTGTACTGGGACACCCACGATCCGTATCACTACGTCCGCGTTCACGACAGCAGCAACGGATCCGACATCCTCATTGTCGGTGGCGAGGACCACAAGACCGGCCAGCGCGATGATGCCACGGACCGGTTCGACCATCTCGAGGAGTGGACGCGCAAGAGGTTCCCGATGGTGCAGGGCATCGACCATCGATGGTCGGGGCAGATCATGGAGCCGGTGGATTACATGGGGTTCATCGGCCGCAACCCGGGCGATGACGGGAAGAACATCTACATCGCGACGGGGGACTCCGGGCAGGGGATGACTCACGGCACGATCGCCGGGATTCTTCTCACGGACCTCATCACAGGGGTGGAGAACAGCTGGGAGACGCTCTACGATCCGTCGCGGGTGTCACTGAAGACGGCCGGCGACTTCGCGAAGCAGAACCTGAACGTTGCCGCGCAGTACCGCGACTACGTCACCCCGGGCGACGTCGCCTCGGTCGATGACATTCCGCGAGGGAGCGGCGCGATCATCCGTCGGGGCGCCCACAAGATCGCCGCGTACCGGGACGACTCGGGTGCAGTGCACGAACGCTCGGCCGTCTGCACGCATCTGTACTGCATCGTGGACTGGAACTCCGCCGAGAAGACCTGGGACTGTCCCTGTCACGGGTCGCGATTCGACCCGATGGGGAAGGTGGTCAACGGACCTGCCGTGGCGCCG
>JBGTMW010000579.1:0-4012 GCA_041743365.1 Gemmatimonadaceae bacterium | reverse complement strand
ATCTCGCGCTGCATCTCCGCCTCCAGTCGGCGACGGAGGAAGAGCGAGCGAAACCAGAGGCGGGCGCGGGTCAGCACGTCGCTCATGCGGTGCGAAGGATGGCGGCGAGCGCGCCGGAGAAGCGCTCCCAGCTCTGACGCTGCTCGACGAGGTGCTTCCGGCCGGCGGCGGTGAGCGAGTAGACCTTGGTGTTTCGGCCGGTGTTCGACTCTGCCCATGCCGCGCGCAGCAGGCCTCGCTGCTCGAGCCGGTAGAGCGCCGGATACAGTGAGCCGGCGTTGACGTTCAGCACATCGTTGGTCGTCGCCTGGATCCGCAGGGTGAGGTCGTAGCCGTTGGTCGGCTCGCCGTGCAGGAGCTGGAGGACGATGAGGTCGAGGGTGCCGGGGAGGAGTTGCGGACTGGGCTGGGTCATGGGTCGCGCCGGGGTGGTCCACTGGGCTGTCCAGTGGTCAGGCGAAGCTATGGCCGGACCACTAGGCAGTCAAGTGGACGTTGCCGGCGGGGGCCCGGGACCCGGGATCGATGCGAGGTCGGCCCTCACGAGCAGTGCGCGAGTCGCAACTCCATGAGCGCGAGACACTCGCGTGGAATACGCGTATGGGCAGCGCCCGCATCACATGACGCCGCGAGCCCTCGCCGGCAGACGAGACGGGTGGAGCGCGCTCGTCTGCCTGCATCAGGTGAGCGGGTCGATTTAATTCGGCTTCACGGCCTGACCTGCAGATTGCCCCCTTCGAGCGGGCGCATGTTCGTCTCGGGAGGCGTGAGCGTGTGACAGTCGAGCCCCGTGCTGGGCTCCCGGAAAAAGACGGAGCTCATTCGGTCGTCCGCATCGTTGCCCTCGCCAGCATCCCGGACGCGAAAGATCTGCGTGTCCCCGATCAGGTCGGGATTGTCGTTCACCAGAATCGGCCCGCTCACCACGGCATCGTTCGGCGCGATGAAGCGGAGGCAGTCGAGATCGCCGCGGTTCGGTCGCCGGTCACCGTTCAATGCGGTTACCCATTGAACGAACTCGCCCTGCACGGTGCCATCCGGCATGACGCGCGCATGAAACGAGCGGCTGACGAGCTCGCCGGCCGGATTGATCCACTCGCCGTGTCCGCTGATGGAGGGGCCTGCGCCGACACGTCCGTCGAAGTCGAGCGCCGGCGCGACGATGCTGGACCGGCCATCGGCACCGCAGCCGTATACCGTGGCAAGGAAGAACATGGGGATGATCATCCGTAGTGTTCGCATTGCAGGCACCTCCGGGAAGGGATATGTGGGCGAGCCACTCCTGGCTCGGCGAGCCTCAGGGTCGGCACGAGGGAGGGTTGCTCCCTCTTCACAAGACCCTGATCTCGGCGCATGATAGGGCGCCGACTTATCCGGCACTCTCCTGCGCCCCACCTGGCTGCTCGCTGTCCAATTCCTTCCCGGAACCTCGTTGATTCGTCTCCGAACACTGGGCGCGCTCGACCTGCGAAGCTCCGACGGAGTCGAGATGCTCGTGGTGCTCGCCCAGCCGCGACGGATAGCCCTGCTGGCGTACCTGGCGCTGACGATGCGCCGCGGGCCGCAACAGCGCGACGCATTGCTCGCGCTATTCTGGCCGGAGCGTGACGAGGATAGCGCGCGCAATGCCCTGAACCAGGCCCTTCACTTTCTCCGCCGACACCTCGGCACTGACACGTTCGTCGCGCGCAATGGAGGCGAGATCGGGGTTGCGCCGGAGCGCATCTGGTGTGATGGGAGCGCCTTCGAGGACGCGCTCGACACCGGCCGGCCGGGTGAGGCGCTCGAGCTCTGGCAAGGCGAGCTGCTCGACGGATTTCACATTGGCGACGCACCCGGGTTTCAGCGTTGGCTCGACAGTGAGCGTTCCCGCCTTGCCGGTCGTCTCATGCAGGCGATGGAGACCCTCGCGAACCAGCGCGAGGCTGCGGGCGACTTCACCGGCGCCGTCGCGTGGTGGCGACGGCTCGCGGCGCGGGATTCCCTCAGCTCACGGCGCGCGCTTCGCCTCATGCAGGCTCTCGCCGCTGCGGGCGACCCGGCGGCGGCGCTTCAGCATGCACGGGTACACGAGGTGCTCGTCCGCGATGAGCTGAATGCCGGTGTGGCTCCAGACGTTACGGCGCTGATTCGAAAGCTGCAAGCGATTCAGTCCGATGCGACTGCACCAGCGACTGGCGCAGCGACGCGAAAGGAACCGAATACCATGTCGCACGCGGCAGCAACACACGCGAACATGTCGACCGGCGTCGCCATCTCCGAGCCCCACCACGACCCGGGTTACGAAGCAGACCCCGCCGCGGACCCGCGTGCGACCGACGCTCGCGGCAGACGATCTCGGTGGGGCCCGCGGATGATGGTGATCGCGGCAGGGGTAATCGTGCTGCTCGTCCTGGGACGCGCCCGCGGCTCCTCCGCATCCGGCGCGGAGGAGTACCTTCGAACGCTGTACCTGCGAGGGCAACAGGCCGAGGTGAGCCGAAGCCTGGTCGGTCTGCAGACGGCCAGGGCAGCGTACGAGCGCGCGCTGGAGCGCGATTCCACCTACGCGCTCGCTTATGCCGGCCTGTCCGCGGTACACTACCTCATGGCGGACTACGGCTATTCGCCGGTCGGACCCGCCCTCGACAGCGCGCGCCGGATGGCGCGGCGCGCGGTCGCCCTCGACAGCACCCACCCGGAGACGCGGACGGCGCGCGCGGTGACCCTCGCCAGCTCCCTCGACTTCGATGCCGCGGAGCGCGAGTTCCAGAGGGCGATCGAGCTCGGGCCTGACAACGCGCGTGCGCACTTCTGGTATTCGGTGATGCTCGTGGCGCTCGGCCGCGGGAGGGAAGCGCTCGACGCGGCGACCCGTGCAGGGGAGCTCGACCCTTTCCCGCCGCGGGGGTTGACCGCAATGAAGCGGTATGCTGAATGGCTCGTCTCGGGGAAGCGACCCTATCTCGACAGTGCAGTCACGGCGCGACGCCCGATCCTCGAGCTGGAGCCTGGGGAGCCATGGGCGCGGTCACGAGAGGCGGTGGAGCTCGCGGAAGTGGGGCGGTGCGACGAGGCGCGAGCGCAGATTCACCAGGCGCAGCGTCTCACCCCCGACAACAACATGCGAATGCTCCGGCCAGTCATCGAAGTTCACTGGCGATGCGGCGACCAGGGGCGCGCACGGCAACTGCTTGCGGAAATGAAGCACCTCCCGAACGTCGAGGATCATGGCTATCGCGTCGCTCTGGTGCACATTCTCTTCGACGAGCCCGACTCCGCGTTCGCCTGGATCGCGCGCAACCGGTGGACGATCGGCGCGCTGTCGGGGCTCAGCGCGGATCAGAACGCCGACGCAGTGCGCTCCGATCCACGCTTCGTGGCCCTTCTCGAGGAGATCGGGATCAGGCAGCCGGCGCGTTGAAACCCCGGTTCCGACGAGCGCGATCTGCCCGTCGCCCGCATGCTTCTCGAGCCCGACGCGCGCGGACGTCGCCTGCGCAGTGAAGGTGTAGCTCGCGGTGGGGCGGGGCCTCCTGTCGATCGGCCCTTGTTTCAAGGGCGGTTTGGGCGGGCAGATGATGTCACATCGCCCTCGTCCGGCAAGACTATGTTTGCGCGGGGTGGCAAATCGGCGGCGGTAACCGTGACCCGGCCGGGTTCGCCCTCGATCAGACGACTGGATCTGCGGTCTCTATGGACCACCTATCGTGCGTGACGACGAGGCGCTCACCGCAATCGCCGCACCTCGACCTCGGAGATGATGAACCCGAATCCCGGCCACCCGCCCGATCGCACAGAGCGCTCGAACCACTCACGCGCCTGCGTCGTGTCGCCCTTGACGAGATACCAGTTACCCACGCCGTAGCTCAACGTCGCCACCTGCACGTCGGCCGTGTCGGCCGGCGTCATCACGGAGTCCGCGCCGATCTCGCCGCGGTACAGCCTGAGACGCTGCGCATACGCATTCGTCGCGCCGAGCGAGTCGGGACGCCGCTCCAACATGGCCTGCGCGTCGGCGGTGCGGCCGGCG
>JBGTMW010000578.1:0-3090 GCA_041743365.1 Gemmatimonadaceae bacterium | reverse complement strand
CGCCACCCACCTGGCGCCGGCGTCGCACCGGCGCCAAGGCCGGGGACATCCGCACCCGCGGTCATTGCATCGAGGGCGCGCGCCATGGCGTCGCCATCGGCCCACCTATCGCCCGGGTCCTTCGCGAGCGCCTTCTCGATGATGCCGGCGAGTGCCGGTGGTACACCTTCAACGCGTGAGATGAGCGGCGCCGGCTGCTCGGTGATCTGCTTCATGACGACCGATGCGGGGCTCTTGCCGACGAAGGGCGGAGCCCCGGCCAGCATTTCGTAGCCGACGAGACCGAGCGCGTAAAGATCGCTGCGGCCATCCACGTCACGTTCACCCGCCGCCTGCTCGGGGCTCATGTAGGCTGGCGTGCCCATGGCCATCCCCGTGCCGGTCATCCGGTCGCCAGCGGCGGCCAGCGAACGCGAGATACCGAAGTCCGTGAGCCTTGCTCGGCCGGTATCCGCATCCAGGAGGATGTTCTCCGGCTTGATGTCGCGGTGGACCACACCGTTGCGGTGGGCGCATGCGAGCGCATCGGCGAGGTCCCGCAGGAGGGCGGCAACGTCTGGAGGGCTCATCGGTCCATCGCGGGTGAGCGCCTCGCGGAGACTCTCGCCCGGCACGAATTCCATCACGAAGTAGAGAACGCCGGCGGCTTCGCCGGCGGCATGTACGCCGACGATGCTGTGGTGGCGCAGCTTTGCGATGGTGCGCGCTTCCTGGAGGAATCGCTGCCGAAAGCTCGCCGTCGCGGCGAGCTCCGGGTGGATGACCTTGATCGCTACGGGGCGCTCCAGCGTGCGGTCGTGGGCAAGGAGGACGCTGCCCATTCCGCCGGATCCCAGCGTGCGGTCTATCTCGTACTGTGCCCCGAGGGCGGCGCGAATCGCCTCGAGGACGTCCGGGGGGAGCGAGGTGGGCATGATGCTAAGATGCGGCGGGGCCCCTGATCGCGCGACTGGGGGTTCTATCGGGGACACCACTACGCATTTGTGGCGTCAGGCTCTTGCGCCTCCACCGGGGCCGGGTATCGACGACGAAGAGCCGGCCCATGGGGCCGGCTCTTCCTCGTACGGTCGCTGCGATGTCGTCCGGGAACGGCCGGAGCGACGTCTAGCGCGCGACGAGTGCTGCGCCGATCGCTATTCCGGCCGCGAGCAGAGCGGCTCCGCCGACGAGCGCCCAGACCGGGGCGAACTCGATCGAGCGGCGATACCAGGGCTCGGCCATCGCCGGCGCCGACGTCGGCAGCGCAGCCATGATCTGGGCCTGGAGATGAGCAGGGGTCCGCATCTGTCTGCGCGTCTCGGACTGCTCGGCGATCCGGGTCCAGAACTCGACGTCGCGCTGCGTGTCGCCACGGCGCACATCGGTCTCTGCCAGCTCACCATCGAGCCACGCGTGAACAGCCGCAGGAGTACGGCGACGGCCGATTGGGACTTCGCGATCGATCATGGGCTCGACTTCACGGTCGCGTCCTGCGCGCTCGCGCCCGTTCTCGGAACGGCCGTCTGAGGAATGCAGGTTATCAAGCATCAGGCGTATTTCTCCTCTAGAAGAACCTGGAGCGCCTCTCTTGCGCGGTGAACGCGCATCTTCAGAGCCCCGACGGTAGTGCCCAAAAAGTCCGCCATCTCGTCATACGATCTCCCTTCGACATGCTTCATGACGAAGGCTTCGCGCAACGACGGAGCCAGGGTTGCGAGCGCGCGGTCGAGATCCGTCCGCAGCTCGCTCCGGTCCAGCTCCTCGTCCGGATTGGCGTATCCTGACGGCTGATCATCCTCATCGTAACTGACATGAGTCCGTCGGATGTTCTTCAGCCAATCCTTGCATCCATTCGCGACGATGCGGAACACCCAGGCATCGAAACGGCCGCGAACTTCCGCGAGGTGATGATAGGCTTTAATGAAGGACAGCTGAAGGATGTCTTCGGCAACATCCGGGCTGCCGGTCATGCCAAGCGCGTGGCGATACAGGGGATCGCTGTACCTGCCGATGAGCGTCGAAAACGCCTCGCGGTTTCCCGCGAGCACGCGCTGGATGATCTGCTGGTCGGCTTCCATCTGGTCGACCTGCGAGGCGGGCACCGTCGTCTTCACGGTGTTAGTGTAATGCGTTCTCCGCTCGTCGGATAGACCTGGTCGCGTCGTCTGTGACTTGGGTCCGATCTCCATGTGCGCAGGACGATCGACCCCGGAACCCGTAACACGGGGGTTCTGGTCACCCTCCCTGACACCGCCGATCAGCCCCTGGGGGCCGGCTTTGCGCGGCGACGTCGGTACGTAGCATCGATCTCATATTGCCTAACGGTTTTCACACGCTCTTCTGCCGAAAGCTTAAGCGTGCAGAAGTCGGGAGCCGCGCGCAGCTCGGGGGCTGGGCTGCAAAGGCGAGCCGGGAGCCCAGCGAGCCGCTTGCCACGAGCCGCGAGCTAATCCGGGGCAGGAAGAACGGAAGGGCGATGATGAAAGTAGCCACGCCTCTACGCGAGCCGCGCGTAGTAGAGCAGCTCCCTGACGACGCTCCCCTTGTACCTCCGAGCGGCGTGCTCGCTGTCCGCCCGGTACCGCCGGTACGACTTCGAGAATCGCCGCGCGCGCCCGTCGACCGACGCCTCCTCGAGTACGGCCCGCAGCTCCGCATCGGGAAGAAGCCCTTCGCTGTTGTAGGACACGAGAACGTGTCGGGCCTTCGTGACCGCCAGGAGCTCGGCGAGCGCAGGTCGAACCCGACGCGGCGAACACCATTCGCTGCGCTGGCCATCCGCCGGCAGCAGGCCCGTCTTCCCCCGAAGGGTCACGGGCCCGTCGAACCACCCGCGCGCGATCAGCTCGGGGACGTGGTAATAGCCCGGGTACTGGCGGGCGTTATAGGGCGGATCGATGTACAGGAGGTCCACCGGCCCCAGCGTGGCGGCCAGCGACGCCGCGTCGGTCAGGTTCGCGGTCGACCCCCTCACGCCCCTGGCGGGTAGAACCGGAACGATCGAGAGCGGGCGCTTCGCATTACTCTGCCAGCTCTTGATGAACGCGGCGTATACTCCGGCGGTGTTGGCGACCCTGTCCGAACCCTCTATGAGCGCCGCGAGAAGGATGT
>JBGTMW010000577.1:0-3920 GCA_041743365.1 Gemmatimonadaceae bacterium | reverse complement strand
GATTGCTCCGCTGCCCACCGCGCCCCCGGCCATGCTCGTGCCCGAGCCCCGCGGTATCAGCGCCGTCGAGCTTTCCGCTGCCCATCGGACCAGGGAAGCGACGTCGTCAGCATCGGCGGGAACCGCGACGGCGGAGGGAAGGATCCGGGCGATTCCGGCGCTTTCCGCATACATCGCCCTCGCTGGCTCGTCCTCCCGATAGATTCCACGGAACGTCGGCGGTCTCGTCATGGGATTGAGCATGACCGGGTGCGGGCGAGTTGACAAGGATCAAAGAGGCCGGTCATCATGCACATCCAATGACATTACCCGTCTCACCACGCGACACCGGTCCACTCATCAGGATCGAGACGGACCGACGTCTCGGCCACGAGTGGGATGAGTGGGATGGCACCCCGCTCCCCAACGGCGGGGACTTCACGTCATCGGCGACCCGGTACTTCCTCTTCACGGGGATCGGGCTCGTCATCGTCGCGGCGATCGCCGCTCTCGGTGTGCTCCTCCTCGCTCCGCGCCTGGCGCTGCTCGCCACCTGGCTCCCCGCGGCGCTCTACGCCGCTACAGGAGCGTTCATCGGCCTGAGCCTCATCTGGCTCGCTCTCATCGGCGCCTCGTACGTCACCGGCCGACGCCTCCTTCCCGAGCGGCTCGCCGAGCGCGGCCTGCTCCTGCGTACGGTGAATCTCTCATGGCGGGTTGGAGAGCTGTTCGGTGTTCAGCGCGACTGGACGGATCACGCCGCCGTCGAGGTCTACGACAGGCTGGCGCTGGCGCGCACCCGGACGGTGTCGGCCAACGAGCTACTCATCCTGATACCGCGCTGCCTGTCCCGCACCGCTCTCGACGGCGTCCTCGACATCGCCCGCCGCTACGACGTCTCCGCCTTCGTCGCGACGCGTGGCCAGCTCGCGCGCAGGGTCATTCGTGAGCGCCGCCCCAAGGCGGTGGTGGCCGTGGCCTGCGAGCGGGACATGATCAGCGGCCTTCACGATGTCGCGGGCCGGGTTCCCGTCCTTGGGCTGACCATGCAGCTGCCGAACGGCCCGTGCAAGGACGCGTCGATCGACATCTCCAAGATGGAGGAGTTCGTGAGGACCTACCTGGGCAGGGGCAAGCGAGCCGACTTCGAAGCCGTCAGCGATCAGCGGTCAGCGGTCGGGCCCGTCCCTCCGTCTCTTCCGACAACTGGTAGCTGACGGCTGACCTCTGACCTCTTCGCCGTGAGCACCCCGTAGCCCGGGGCTCCCCATGCCCACGACAGCGCGGGACCCGCCGATTCTCTCCTACGGATTCAGCCAGTAGCTGACTTTCACCTGGAAGGTGTTCTCCGGGCGGGTCCGCCATAGGGAGCGGTTGTCGTCGGCGAAGGAGAACTCACCGTATTGGTCGGGCAAGGTGCGGCTGCAGGGCATCGCCGACCGATCGGAGCCGCGAAGCGAGCAGCGGCGCTGCTGCTGCCATACGAGATAGAGCGTCGAACCCGGGCGCCATTCCCAGCGCAGCGTCGCGGTGCCCGCCAGCGTCCGCGTGTTGAAGCTTCGATCGGCGACGGTGAAGCTGCTCGCCGGTCCATTCGATGTCCCGGAGCTGTCCGGATCGATTGTGTAATCACCCGTCGGCCCGACCGCGGAGATGGTCCCGATGTCCAGGCCGTACCGCAGAAAATCGTAGGTCCTCGGCGCCGCCAGCTCCTTCAACGCGCCGTACTTTCCGCTCGAGATGAACGGCTCTGCAGCGACGGAGAACGTCAGGTCGGGCGTGAAGGTGACGTTCAGCCGCGCGGCCAGCGACATCGTCGTCTGGCGGATTTCCGCGAAGATGTACCGGTGACCGTAGGTCTCCGTCGCGAACTTGTCGACCACGGTGGCGACGTACTGCGCGGTCGTGTGATTGCGACTGTAGTTCGGACCGAGCTCTCCGCTCCAGAAGTCCGCTGGCTTGAAGCCGAATCGCATTCCGCGGGAATACGCCCACCCGCCGCTCGCGTCCCAGCGCTCGCTCGCGGAAAGATTGATTGTGAAGGGCTTGCGGTCGTCGCTGCTGATGTTGCCGTTCACCCGGTTATCCGCGACGCCGAGCGCGAGCGGCCCGCCGCGGGTGAAGCGATCGTCGAGACTCTCGAAGCCGTGGCTGTACTCGAGGCGTCCCGACCAGTAGTTGAGCAGTTGTGCGTTCGACTCGAGGCGGATGCCCCTGCCGACGACATCACCGCCGAAGTTCGCCGTGAAGTCGGGCCTGAGGCCGACGCCCCAGGTCCGGAATACCCGACCCGGCTGCCGTTCATCGTAGTCGAGCGACGCGTTCACATGAACTCGATCGGCTGCCGACTGGAAGCCGAGATCGTTCGTCTCGTAGCCCGGGCTCGTCGCGGAGCCTGAAATGCTTCCCCGCCAGTGCTCACCAGCGATTCTCGCGAGGCGAGCGGCGGCCCGGTAGCCACCGAGCGCCGACGCCAGGGAGTCGAGGGAAATGTGGTCCGCATCCGGACGCTGGAAGTATCGCGCTGACGATCGCTGGGCCGCGGTGATGACGCCTTCACGTCCGCGAATGTGCGTGCCCACGATCGCCGCGCCGACGGACCATGTTCGGTTCATCAGCTCGTGGTCGAAGTCTACCCCGGCGGTATACGCCGATGAGCGAAGACGCTCCGCGAGCATCTCCGCGCCGAGATCGCGGTGGACCATCGTGAGGATGCCTCCGAACCCTCCCTGGCCATCACTGACGTCCCGCGCGATGCGACTCACGAAATAGTTCGACAGCGGCTCGACTTCGGCCTCGCGCTCGGTCGCCGTGCTGTCTACCCACGGCGCGATCTCCCGTGCGGTCACCGCCTCCATGATACCGATCGACCAGCCCCGCTGGGTGCGTCCGGTGAGCTTCGCCGCGCCCAGGATCGTCGAGGCCGAGGGCACGTCGGCGTAACGGCTGGTGGATGGGAGCGACCCTTGTGGCTCCCGCCCTACGCGGCGCGTATAGAAGATCTGGCCCCCGCCACCGCCACCTCCCCTGCCGCCGCCACCTCCCCTCCCGCCGCCAAATTGTTCGGCGCCGAGCGTCCCGAAGCGGAAGATGCTGGCCCCTTCAACGAAGAACGGGCGCCGCTCCTGAAAAAAGCTCTCGTTCGCGCTGAGGTTCACTTCCGGATCATCGGCCTCGACCTGCCCGAAGTCCGGATTGATCGTCACGTCGAGCGTGAGATTCGAGGTCGGACGATACTTCAAGTCGGCACCCACCTCCCCGAACACGTCCGACCCGTCGCGGAACGGATTGTCAAAGCCGAGTCCCGACGCCCGGGCAATGTCCCTGTACTCCGCGCGAGCAGCGGCGTATGGAAGAAGCTCCAGCCGGTGACTCGGGCGAACTCCATCGATCCCCTGAAGGTGTCCGAAGCGCGCCGGACCGCCTCGCTCGCTCTTGGGCGAAAAGGAGAACACCAACTTCTCTCCCTTGCTGTTCACCTCACGGTAGAACTGGATCCCCCATTCCTGCACGCTCGCGCTGCTGAACCGGAGCTGGCTGAAGGGAATTCGGATTTCCGCCGTCCACCCTGCGCTGTCGATCGAGGTGGACGCCTCCCAGACCGGATTCCACGACCTGTCGCCATTGGCTTCGTCGCCTTTCACTCCGGAGGGGTTGACCTTGAAGCGAAACCCGCCCTGATGACTGTGATAGCTGTCGAACACGACGATGAACCAGTCCGAGTCATCGAGCTCGGAGTCCCGGCGGCCGAGGCGGGTCGAAACCCGTCCTGTCGCGGCGAAGAGGCGTGCCCCGACGTAGATCGCCTCCGCGTCGTAGACGATGCGGACGTCGGTTCGTTCGGTGGCGGGAGCGCCTTCCACCGGGTCGGTCTGCGTGAAGCTGGTGACGGGTGGCGCCGCCGCCCACAAGGCCTCGTCCAGCCGGCCGTTCACCGCGAC
>JBGTMW010000576.1:0-3092 GCA_041743365.1 Gemmatimonadaceae bacterium | reverse complement strand
CGACGCCAACTCGGCCGACGCGCTGACCGCGGCGCGCACCGCACTTACCGGACGCAAAAGCGGGCGCCTCACCGCACTCATGTCTGCGCTTCCCTCGCTGGAGCAGGACGACCGCCGTGAAGCCGGCGCCGCGGTCAACCGCGTCAAGCAGGCACTGGAGGCGGCGCTCGACCTGGCGACGGCCAAGGTCTCAACCGGTGTACGCGCCGGACCCGAGATGGACCTCTCCATGCCCGCCCGCCGAACATGGCGCGGTGGCGCCCACCCGGTGACGCTCGTGATGCAGGAGATCGAGGACATCTTCCGCGAGATCGGCTTCACCGTTGCACTTGGGCCGGAGGCGGAGACGATCTGGCACAACTTCACCGCGCTCAACTTCCCCGCGGATCACCCGGCGATGGACATGCACGACACGCTGTACCTCGCCGATGGTTCGCTTCTGCGCACCCACACGTCGCCCGTGCAGATCCGCACGCTGCAGAAGTACCCGCCGCCGATCAGGGTGCTGGTCCCGGGCAACGTCTATCGCCGCGACTTCTTCGATGCATCGCACGCGCCGATGTTCGCCCAGGTCGAGGGGCTGGCGATCGACGAGGGTGTGAGCTTCGTCGACCTGAAGGCCACGCTGACGCATTTCGCGCAGCGCTTTTTCGGCCGCACGAAGACGCGTTTCCGCCCGAGCTACTTCCCGTTCACCGAGCCGTCGGCCGAGATGGACGTGGAATGTCAGCTCTGCTCGGGAACGGGCTGCGCCGGCTGCAAGCAGACGGGGTGGATGGAGATCCTCGGCTCCGGGATGGTGCACCCGGCCGTTCTCGAAGCCGCCGGCGTCGACAGCGAGCGATATACCGGCTGGGCATTCGGAATGGGCCCCGGCCGCATTGCGATGCTGCGTTACGGAATTCCCGACATCAGGCTCCTGTACGACACCGACATGCGCTTCCTCCAGCAGCTCGCCCGATGAACATATCCTACGAGTGGTTGCAATCGCTCGTTCCCGTCGCTCTCTCCCCGGCCGAGCTCCGCGACCTGATCACCGCACGCTGCGCGACAGTCGATGAGATGGTTGCGCTTCGCGCGGACCTGGCTGGCGTGGTCGTCGGTCGCGTCATCGAGGCACAGCGTCACCCCAACTCCGACCACCTCTGGGTGACGAAGGTGGATGCGGGCGGGAAGGAGCCATTCGATGTCGTCTGCGGCGCCCCGAACGTGGTCGAGGGCAAGCTCTATCCATTCGCTCCGGCGGGAACGGTACTTCCCGGCGGTCTGAAGCTCGAGAAGCGAAAGATTCGCGGCGCCACGTCCAACGGAATGCTCTGCTCCTCGCGTGAGCTCGGGCTGGGCGACGAGCACGAGGGCATTCTCCAGCTGAACATCGATGCGGCTCCGGGGACGCCATTCCTCGAGGCCGTGCCGGTGGGCGACACGCGATTCGTAATCGATGTCACGCCGAACCGCCCCGACCTGCTCTCCCATATCGGGATCGCACGCGAGGTAGCGGCAGCGACAGGCGTATCGGTCGCGGCGACGGCCGAAAGCGCTGCTGTCCCTGCGCCCGTTCGCGTGGCGCGGGAGGGGACGACCGCGGGCGTGACGGTGCGCATCGACGATGCGGATGGCGCCCCGCGCTACATGGGCGCCGTGATCCGGGGCGTGACGGTCGGCCCGAGCCCGGCGTGGCTCATCGGCAGGCTCGAGGCGGTCGGCTCCCGATCGATCAACAACGTCGTGGACATCACGAACTATCTGATGCACGAGATCGGACAGCCCATGCACGCCTTCGACGCGAGCCGCCTTCACGGGCCGGCCGTCATCGTGCGCAGGGCGCGCGAGGGCGAGAAGCTCACGACGCTCGACGGCGTTTCGCGCGCGCTGACGACGTCCATGACGGTGATCGCCGACGCGGAACGGGCCCAGGCAATCGCGGGGGTGATGGGCGGCGCATCCAGCGAAGTGGACGAGACGACGCGCGACATCTTCCTGGAAGTGGCGCTCTTCGACCCGGGAAAGGTGCGTGCTGCGCGGATCGCGCTGGGACTCTCCAGCGACGCGAGCTACAGGTTCGAGCGGGGTGTCGATCCCGGGATTCAGCAGCGCGCCCTGGCGAGGGCGGTCGGGATGCTCGTCGACATCGCCGGCGGCAGGCTGGACGGGTCACCGATAGACGTGTATCCGTCACCGCGCGAACCTGAGCCGGTCACGCTCCGCACCGATCGGGTCACTCGATTGCTCGGCGTACCAATCTCCATCGATGAGACGGCCCGGCTCCTGGCCTCGATAGGGTTCGATGCGCGGAAGTCCGATGGCGGAGGAGAGCTCCGCGTGACCGCGCCATCCTGGCGCCGCGACATTGCGCGTGAGGTGGACCTGATCGAGGAAGTCGCGCGCCTCCGTGGCTTCGACACGTTCCCGGATGAGCTCCGTCCGTACCGGCCGGGAACGACGTCGGATGCGCCGCTCGCGATCACGGTTCGGCGTGTACGGGAGGCGATGGTCGGACTCGGCTTGTACGAGGCGCGCCCGATGCCTTTCGTGCGCGGCAATCCCACTGGCTACGTTCGGGTCGCCAACCCGTTGGCGGAGGACGAGGCGTACCTTCGGCGATCGGTCCTCGATTCGCTTGCGCGACGGGCGGAGCACAACCTTGCCCGAATGGAGGGCAATGTCCGGCTCTTCGAGATCGGAGCCGTGTTCGAGCCGGCCAGCGCAAGAACGGGCGGCGCAGTCGGGAGCGTCAACGTCGGCGGCTTGATCGGCGGAGGCCTTCCGGCCGAGTCGATTCACGCCGCTGCGTTGGTCATGGGCCTGCGTCGGCCGCCGCACTTCAGCGAGCCGAAGCCTCCCGCCTTTGACGCGTGGGACGCCAAGGGGCTCGCCGAGCTGCTTGCCGAGACAGCGTTCCCGGGGGCCGAGGTCCGCATGGAAGCCGGCAGCGACGCTGCTGACGATCCGCGAAACGAAGCGCAGCGGAGCGTACAGCGCGTCCCCGGCGACCTCTGGCGGATCAGCGTCGGCGGTGAGGTGGTCGGGTCGGTACGGCAGGTCCCGCTCGATGCGCCGGTGTGGGCGAGTCCGGCGTTCGGAGTCGAGCT
>JBGTMW010000575.1:0-5282 GCA_041743365.1 Gemmatimonadaceae bacterium | reverse complement strand
AAGAGCGTGTGCAGCAGCGCGGCAGTCGAACCCGGACCGCCCGCCGGAGCCGCCGCGAACCCGGCAGCCACCGTAACCAGCACCAGCGCGACGATCCGCGGCTTGGTGAGCTCGAGAAAGTCCGCCGGCGCGGCACGAGGGAGTGGAATGGCGATCAAGAGAACTCCTGAATCACCGCAACTACGAGGATGACGGCGAGAGGGAGCGGAGCAATTGCCAGCATGCGCAACCGGTTGGGCTCGAAGCGCAGGTGCATGTAGTACAGGGCCACGAGAACCGCCTTCCACACCGCCAGCAGGAGCAGGAGCAGGATGAGGGTGAGCTTAGGCCATGGCAGGAATGCCACTCCGAGCTCGACCAGTGTGAGCACGCCGAGCACGAAGAAGATCGCTATGTACGGCGGCTCCTTGTGCTCCGGGGCGGCTTCGCCCGGTCCTGGCTGATGCGCAACGTCGGGCATTGGGCGCCTCGCGGTCAGATGAGGTATACGATGGTGAACAGGATGATCCAGACGAGGTCGACGAAGTGCCAGTACAGGCCGACGACCTCGACACCCCGGTGATCCGCGCCGGTGTACTTGCCGCGGAATGCCTTCCATGTCACGTAGATCAGGCACAGAACGCCGACGCTCACGTGAAAGCCGTGAAAGCCGGTCATCGTGTAGAACGTCGATGGGAAGAGGCCCGCGCTCGGGACGAATCCCTTGTGGATCAGCTCCTGGTACTCGAAGACCTGGATCCCGACGAAGGTCGCGCCGATCAGCACCGTCGCGAGGAGCCACCGGCAGAGCGCCTGCTGGCGGCCGAGCTGGGCTGCGGCGAATGCCTTGACCATCGTCACGCTGCTGCAGATGAGGATGAAGGTATTCACCGCCGTGATCGGGACGTTGAGCACGCGCTCGGAGAGCGGTGCCCATGCCGCGGGAGTCGCGACGCGCAGGATGATGTACGATCCGATGAGCGCCGTGAAGAACATCACTTCCGAGCCCAGGAACACCCACATCCCGAGCTTCTCGTTGTACACCCCCGCGCCGGGCTCGGCGTAGAGCGGGGGCTGCATCACTGCGCCGTGTGCACCATGTGCTCCATGTGCCATGGTCATGTCTCCGCGCGAAGGCCGGGGGGCATCACGTCCGGCTCACGATCGCCGGGAAGCTTTCGGGTCTGCGGAAGGAAGTCCTCCTGCACTTCGGGGGAGCTGTACTCATACGGTCCGCGGTAGACAACCGGCACCGTGCGGAAGTTGCCGTGGGGCGGCGGCGATGCGACCGTCCACTCGAGGGCGTTGTCCTCCCACGGATTGTCCGGCGCCTTCGCGCCGTTGAACCAGCTCGCGATGAAGTTGTACGCAAAGATGAGCTGCACCGCGAAGAGGATGAACGCCGAGTACGTGATGAAGACGTTGATCCACTGCAGCGGCTGGAGGAACTCGTACTGCGTCGGATCATAGATCCGGCGCATATGCCCCCCAATGCCCAGCGCGTGCATCGGGAAGAACACCATGTTGTAGGTGATGAACGTCAGCCAGAAGTGGATCTTGCCGAGCGTCGCGTTCATCATCCGACCGAACATCTTGGGATACCAGAACGTGATCCCGGCAAAGAGCGCGAACAGGCTCCCTCCAAAAAGCACGTAGTGGAGGTGCGCGACAATGAAGTAGGTGTCGTGGATGTAGATGTCCACGGGCGTCGACGCCATGAAGAGCCCGCTCAGCCCGCCGATCACGAACATCGACACGAACCCCATCGCGTTCAGCATCGGAACGTGGAACCTGATGTTGCCGAGCCACATCGTGCCGAGCCAGTTGAACACCTTCACCGCGGTCGGCACCGCGATCAGCATCGTCGACAACATGAACGACGTGCCGAGCGTCGGGTTCATCCCGCTCTGGAACATGTGGTGGCCCCACACGATCCAGCCGAGAAAGGCGATGGCGACGGTGGCCGCCACCATCATCTTGTAGCCGAAGAGCGGCTTGCGCGAGCCGTTCGCGATCACGTCGGAGACGATCCCGAACGCCGGCAGGATGAGGATATACACCTCCGGATGGCCGAAGAACCAGAACAGGTGCTGCCAGAGGATCGGTTGCCCACCACCCGCCGGCTTGAAGAAGGTCGTCCCGATCGTCTGGTCGAACAGCAGCATGATCACCGCTCCCGACAGGATGGGGATCGCGAGGAGCACGAGGATCGACGTGACGAAGAGCGACCATATGGTCATCGGCAGGCGGCCCCATGTCATTCCCGGCGCGCGCATGTTGATAATCGTCGTGATGTAGTTCACCGCGCCCAGTATCGACGCGAGTCCCACGATGATCAGGCTCAGGCACCACAGTACCTGCCCGTTCGAGACGCCCGAGTATTCCGGCGACTCGCTCAGCGGAGCGTACGCCGTCCAGCCGGCGGAGGCGTGGTGCCCTTCCACGAAGAACCCCGCGATCATCAGCAGGCCGGCCGGCACCGCCGTCCACAGCGATGCCATGTTCAGCCTGGGGAACGCCATGTCCGGGGCGCCGATCTTCAGCGGGATCAGGTAGTTCCCGAACACGCCGACGAGCAGCGGCATGATCGCGAAGAACACCATGAAGGTGCCGTGCATCGTCACGAGCGAGTTGTAGAACTCGGGGAGCACGATCCCGCCGGGTGCCATCGTCTCGGGCAGCACGCCACCTCCTGGCATCGGCCGGCCCGGGAACCCGAGCTGCCACCGGATCACCATGGCGAGCACCCCGCCGACGAGCAGGAAGAACAGGCTCATGACCAGGAACTGGATGCCGATGACCTTGTGGTCTGTCGAGAAGATGTATTTTCGGATGAACGGGCGATCGTCGACCGGATGTGCGCCCGTGTACCCCTCTACCAGCAACTCTTCTCTGGGAACGGTGGTCGCCATGTCATCCCCTCATCGGTTGGTTTCCGCCGCCGCGCGCGGCTGCGCCAGCCAGCGGTCGTAGTCCGCCTGCTCGTGCACCGTGACGAGCCCCCGCATACGGTAGTGGCCGAGTCCGCACAATTCGGCACAGCCGAGCTCGTACGTCCCGGGTTTCGTCGCCTCGAACCAGATGCGGATGTGCATCCCCGGCACCGCGTCCTGCTTCACCCGGAAAGCGGGGATGAAGAACGAGTGGATGACATCCTCCGCCTCGAGCATCACCGAGATCGGTCTGTTCACCGGCACGTGCAGCTCGTTGCGCGTTACGAAGTCGTCCGCCGAGCCGAGCTGGCCATCCGGGCCGGCATAGGTGGTGTTCCATTCGAACTGCTTCGCCATCACGCCGACGGGAATGGCGTCGGCCGGCGGTCCCTCCCGACGGTGGATATCGCCCCACACGCGCGCGCTGAGGACACCGATCATCACCACCACCACGGTCGGCACCGCGGTCCAGACCACCTCGGCCTTCATGTTCCCGTGCGTGTAGTGCGCGCGGCGGCCGGGACGCTCCCGGTACTTGATCGCAAATGCGACCAGTGCGACCTCCACGATGAGGAGCGCGACCCCCGTGATCACGAGAATCAGGTAATACAATCGATCAATGTCGCCGGCATACGTGGAAGCACCCTCGGGCATTATCCAGCCCATGTCGTCTTCTCCTGGCTCAGGCGCCGGTTGAGGCGAAGCTGAAATCCGCAGTCGCCCTTCCATCTGCGGGCACTGTCACGCTCATCGTCTTCGTACCCAGAGTCTCGTGCCGGGCCTCGATCTCGTACGTGCCGGCCGGAAGATTCCTGATCTCGAACGTTCCATTCTCCCCGCTGACGGCGAAGAACGGATGGCTCATGACGCCGACATGTGCGTTCATCCACCCGTGCACGCTGCACTCGAGCGGGACCATAACCTCCGCCGTGTTGAACGTCCGTGTCGTCTTCATCCCCTCCGAAGGCTGACTGATGTTGAAGCCGCGGTTTTGGGTGGGGACCGCCTTGATGTTGTGAAGGACCGGATCGCTGTTCCGGATCTCGATCGGCTGGTTGACCATCACGCCGAAGACCCGGGGGTGATAGAGGCAGCCGTCCTGGTCGAGCACGACGGGCTCCGTCGGTGCGGTGTAGGTCGCACCCGCGGGAAGCCCGCTCTTCACGTAGACGAAGACATTCCCGAGCTTCCCATTGTTCACCACCACGATCGGATTCATCGGCGCGGATGTGTACTTCGCGCGGCACTTCGCCTCCTGCGCCATGTCGATGGCCGGGTTCGCCCGAACTGCGCCGGTGAAGGCGATCGTGCCGCCGATCGAGCCGCCGCCTGTCGGGCCGGTCTGCGCGGCGGGAGCGGACTGTCCAGGCGCCGCATCATCCGCGGCATCACCACCGCCGCACGCCGCGACCGCGAGCATGAATCCAAGGGCAACGACTCTCATTATTCCTCCCGGGTGTGTCGTTCTGTGTGCCGGCCGTGCCCGCGTGCGCTGCGGCCGACGAGGACGCCGAGCCCCGCCGTCAAGACCATCGCCACCAGCGGCGTCGCATAGACGCGCGGGGACGTGGGGACGTCGAGGTACAGCGCGTACCATGCACTCACCGCAGTGCGCATCTCATCCTCGCCGTTCGAGCCATCGCTGGCGAAGAAGGCGATCGGGATCGCGCGGCCTACAGGCAGCACCGGCGAAACCGTGGTATCGCGAGGGATTAGCGCGCGCGTGAGCTGGACCTGCCATTCGCCATCGACGAAGCGCGCCTCGTGAGTCAGCTCGGGCGCGTCCGGCCGCGACGTGAACTGTCCGAGGCCGGTTCCCGCACCCTCGGCCACGGCGTCCGGCTCACTCGTCCATCGCCAGAGGTGAACGGGCCGCCTGGCTGCACCGCCGAGGAAGAAGGGGCGCTCTCCGTCGCCGGTAGTTGCGGGAAACTGGACCGTCAGGCGGTCCGGTCCATGCGCCGCCGGCCCTGCGCTGTCCGGGTCGGCCATTGTCTCGACGACGCGAGCACGCCACTCCTCCCACCGCGGGTCGGGACTGCGGGATGGGTCGTGCCAGCGTATTCGCATGGCGATGCGCGAGCCGTCATGCATCGCCTGCACCCAGACGCCGTTCACCGTCGGCGCGAACCAGCGCGGCTTCACGATTATCTGGCCGACGACGGGGATGTACTGCGACTCGACGTCGTTCCAGAGGCTGTCCCCGGGCCCGGCCGCCAGCGCGCCCTCGATGCGCACGGCGCGCACCACCTCGCGAACCCGCGGTGGCCCCTCGGGTGAGAGCGAGCGAACGTATTGTGCCACTCGCCAGAGCTGCTCGTCGGTGATGATCCCGCTCTCGATGACATCGGTGAACGACGGCATGGGCGT
>JBGTMW010000574.1:0-2891 GCA_041743365.1 Gemmatimonadaceae bacterium | reverse complement strand
TTCGCGCCACGGAGAATATCACGCGGTCGGAGATGACGCTCCGGTCGACGGTGCGCGCAGCGGATCGGGTCCTGAAGTCCGTGTCGCGTATGCGCACGGTGATCGTGCGCGCGGCAAGCCCATCGCCGCGCAGGTCGGAGGCCGCACGAACGACGAGCGCCAGCAGCTCGCGCTCGAGCGCCGCGTCGTCGTGGATGTCTGCCGGGAAGGTCTCATCGCGGCTGATGCTCTTCGCACCGAAATGTGGCTCGACGCTGCCGCGATCGACTCCGCGCACCCGGTCGAACAGCCATGCCGCTTCGCGCTCGCCGAGCCACCGTGCGAGCGTGGGGAGGTCGTACCCGAGGACATCCGGCACGGTGTGCATTCCAAGCTTCGCGAGTCGAGCCTGGAACTTCGGCCCGACGAGCGGCAGCTCGGCGAGTGTGAAGCCACGGAGGAATTCCTCCTCGGTGCCGGGGCCGACGATGTGGACACCGGTGGCGTCGTTGTCGGGCTTGGGCTTGGCCCGCTCGACGGCGAGCTTCGCGATCAGCTTCGCCGTACCCCCGCCGATGGACACGGAGAGGCCGGTTTGCGCACGGATGTCCGCCCGGATCCGCATGGCCGTCTCGACGAGCGTCTCGCCGTGGTACAGCGCCTCTGTGCCGCCGAGGTCGAGATACCACTCGTCTATGCTGGCCGACTCGACCACCGGCGCATGTCGCTCCAGGATCTCGCGGATCTCGTGGCTCTTCGCGGAGCACGCCTTCCGTGGGACAGGCACGCAGACGGCGTCGGGGCATAGCCGGAGCGCCCTCGAGATCGGCATCGCCGAGCGCACTCCGAACCTGCGAGTCTCGTAGGAGGCCGAACACACGACGCCGCGGCTCTCACGCGACCCGCCGACGATCAGCAGCGGCTCGCGTCCCACCCCTTCGGGGTCGACCATCCGCGCGACGGCGACGTAGAAGGCGTCGGCATCGGCGAGAAGGATGCGTCGCGGCAGCGGGCTCGACATGCGCGGAAAGCTACCGCGCAGCCGGCCGCGTGGTTACCGGGTGGCGATCAGCAGTGTCTGGCCGGGAAGAATCTTCTTCGCGGCCGCGGGATTCAGCTTCCGGATCGTGGCGACCGTAGTGCCGTGGCGCTTGGCGATCGACCAGAGGGAGTCTCCCTTCCGGACCTGGTATCGGCGGGCCGCATCCGGCATCCGGGCGGCCGTCGCGAGTGAGACCCTGGTGCCAGCCACGCCGCTAGCGGGGGCCCTTG
The DNA here is from genome assembly GCA_041743365.1 of Gemmatimonadaceae bacterium. Classification (GTDB taxonomy): domain Bacteria; phylum Gemmatimonadota; class Gemmatimonadetes; order Gemmatimonadales; family Gemmatimonadaceae; genus JANPKQ01. Next base: position 1,640 of record JBGTMW010000574.1, on the reverse strand, counting down.
CAGCCACCCTGGTTGCAGAGCTTCCGGCGAGACGGGCGACGTACGCCTCATACGCGGCGGGAAAGACGACAACGTGGAAATGGGGTGGCGTTCTCTCCTCGGTCCCATCGATCACGCCCTGCTCCTCGACGGCGAGCAGCGTCTTCCTGAGCCACGCAAGGCACTTGCCCTTCGGCCTGCGCAAATCGACGGCGATGCCGGTGGGATGCACCGATCTCGTCGAGCTGTTTCCGGGCTGGGCACCGAGGGGACGTATCGCGCTGGTGACGACGAGCTGCTCGCCGCAGGCTGCCCGATACTGGCTCGCGAGCCTCTCGACGAAGAGCCGCGTGCTTGGCGCGGCGTAGGGATGGCTGACGCCATGCAGCCGGTAGTCGGCGTTGCCGGTGAGCCGGACGAAGCGACCCTTTTCGGCCGCGCTCCTGACTCCTCCGGAGGTCTTGTAGAAGTAGAGACCGTTGTCGGCGGCGCGCTCGTAAACGCGTTCCACCGTCGACCGCGAGCCGCGGAGCGACTGGGCTTCGAGGATGGACGGGATGGCGAACCAGGCGAGCGTGGCGCCCGCGAGCGCTGTCGGGACGAGACGACGATGCATGCGGCTTCCTGCGGCAATCGGAGGACGGTTGAAGCCATCCACCGGCGAAACGGGTTGGAAACCTCACTGAGGAGGAGACCTTCGGAATTGTCGAACCGTCCTCCTCATACAGGAGGGAGAGGCAGACGTTCCACGTCGGGACGATCAGGTCCGCCGGGGGGATACGCATCGGCGGCGCTGGAGCCCGCCTGGAATTCCCGCTTCCATCTGCTGTGGCGGCGCTGGAGCCCGGCCTAGAACTCCCGCTTCTTCATTTCCTGGAACAGCCGCTTGGTCTCTTCGTCGTCAACCGGCTGCGCCGGAAGGGTGTCATCGTACGTCGGACTCATCTTCGGCTTTTTCTGAACCGACTTCAGCGCATTCTTCCGGGCCAGCGCCAGAAGCTTGCGATCATCCATCTTTGACATGAGCTCTCGCGTGAATTGTGAACCCTGCATGGGGTGTTCCGGCGGCAGTGGAAAGGTCGGGCCTCGAGGATCGATTCGCTACCCCCTCCAGGATCGATTCGCTGTCGACTCCAGGACGGGGGCCGGTCCCATGGCTCATGGTCGGTGGGATCTGGGCTCTGGGCTCTGGCCGGATCCATAGACTATCGCCCAAAGCCCATCGACGATTCGCTACAGGACCGGTCTTGTGGCTCACGGTCGGTGGGCTCTGGGCTCTGGGCTCTGGCAGGATCCATCGACTATCGCCCAAAGCCCATCGACGATCCCGCTACAGGACCGCCGGGTTCCTGGCCGCCTTCCACACCGCCAGCCTTGACGGCGGGGACGCCCACTCGCTCTTTCCAAATGACGATCCATCCGACGACCCGCGTCCTCGTCTCAATGCTGACACTCCTCCTGATCCTCGCCGCCGGCTTTGCGGGCGGGATAATCGCCATTGGCGCCAGACGCTCGACCGCTGGCTCCGACAAGGAGCTCGCCGACCTTCGCGAACGGATGCTTCGCCTCGAGCAGTCCGTGGAGTCGATGGCCGGGGAGATGGATCGTGTGTCCGAGGGACAGCGATTCCTAACCGCCCTGCTCGAGGATCGCGCAAAGGC
>JBGTMW010000573.1:0-2626 GCA_041743365.1 Gemmatimonadaceae bacterium | reverse complement strand
GCTGCCCTCGCCCGCCGATCCGCCGCCCGGCTGCGCGTTCCACCAGCGCTGCCCGTTCGCGCAGCAGCGATGCATCGACGAGCGCCCGCTCTTGCGTTCGATGGACGGAACGGGTGAAGCTGCATGCCACTTCCCACTGGGAGCCGGAAAATGAATGACACGCTGCAGCACGACGAGCCCTGGACCTGGCCGGAAGCCGAATGGCGACGTCGCGTCCTTCAAGTGCGCGCGGGACGCAGCCTGCGGCCCGCGAGCTGGCCCGGCGGGAACCGTTGCGCCGTTGCGCTCTCGTTCGACAGCGACCACGACACGAACGAGTTGCGCGATGGCGGTCGCTCGATCGGGCGGATGTCGTGGGGGCAGTATGGCAACCGTGTCGGCGTGCCGCGGATCCTCGAGCTCCTGAAGCGCACGGGTGTTCCGGCGACCTTTTTCGTGCCCGCCGTCTCCGCACTCCTCTACCCCGAGGAACAGGTGCGCGTGATCGCCGACGGACACGAGATCGGGCTGCACGGCTGGATCCACGAGCTCAACTCCGTCCTGCCCGAGAAGAACGAGCGCGAGCTCCATCTGCGCTCGGCGGACGCGCTGACCCGCGTGACCGGGATCAGGCCGGTCGGCATGCGCACGCCCTCGTGGGACTTCTCGCCCGCCACGCTCACGATCCAGCGCGAAATGCAGCTTCTGTACGATTCGTCGCTGATGGCCGACGACGATCCCTACGAGCTCGAGCAGGACGGCGAGCCGACGGGAATCGTGGAGCTGCCCGTCGAGTGGATCCGCGACGATGCGGTGTACTTCAACATGAATCGCTTCCAGGCGCTGCGGCCCTACACGCCGCCCGCGGCGGTGCTCGACATCTTCCGGCGCGAGTTCGATCGTGCCTACGAGGAACGCGGCCTGTTCCTGCTCACGATGCATCCGCACGTCATCGGCTACCGCTCGCGCATGTTCATCCTGGAGGAACTGATCGCGCACATGCGCGACCGACCCGGCGTCTGGTTCGCGACCCACCGGGACATCGCTCTGCACGCAAGGGCGCAGATGGAAACGACGAGCCGCGATCATCAGTCCGCTGCTGCGCCGGCTCGTGGGGGGATGAGAGAATGACCGCGACACCGGCTGCGCCGGAAGGGAAACAGGCCTCGATGCTCGGTTTCTTCCAGCGGCGAACTGAACACCCCCGGATCAAGCAGCTCCGGCAGCTCGGCCTGTTCTCGATGCTCAAGGCGCGAGAGCTCAGGGTCATCGACGACCTGTTGCAGGAGCGTCGCTACCTGAAGGGCGAGATCGTCTTCGACGAAGGGGAGGAAGGCCAGACGCTCTACATCGTGATCAGCGGAACCGTCCTGATCTGCCGGCAGGGAGACCCGGAATCAGGCCGCATCGCCGAGGTTCCGGCCGGTGTCCTGTTCGGCGAGCTGGCGCTCCTGGACGGGGCGCCGCGTTCCGCCCAGGCCCGTGCCGCGGAAGACTGTGTCCTGGCTTCGCTTTCGCGCGCCGATTTCAAGAGTCTGATCGAGACCAACGCGGTCATCGCGTCGAAGATCGCGTTTCAGCTGGCATGGGAGCTCGGGCAGAAACTGCGCGAAGGGAACCTGGCCGCGCATCGTCGTCCGTTGTGAGCAGCCGCTACCTCGCCTCCGGTCCGCTGGTCTGGGTCGCCACGATCGGCTTCACGACGCTGCTGCTGATGGCGTCCGTCAAGGCGCTCTGGCTTGTGGTGCCGTTCCTGCTGGCGATCATTCTTTACTACCTGTTCTCTCCGATCGTCCGCCGGTTGATAGTCGCCGGTCTCAGCCGCGAGACAGCCGTCACGCTGGTCACGGGCGGATTCGCCGTCCTCGCGATCGGGGCGATGATCCCGGCATGGCCCTGGCTTGCCGCGCAGTCCCTCCCGGGCGAGGAGTCGCTGGACCGGTATCTGGACGGTGGACGCCTGCTGGTCGACCGCACGCTCGCAGCGATCGAGTCGCAGTTCGGGTTCCTGCAGCGAATGAAGTTCCATGCCGAGATGGTCAGGCGAGCCACCGAGTTCGGCGATACCTTCGTGCAGAAGGAGCTGGCCGCAATCCTGCTCGGCGCCGCGCTTTGGCTGCCTTCGCTGTTGCTCGCGCCATTCTTCACGTTCTTCTTCCTGCGCGATGGCCGCCGCTTCCTGAAGATGCTCGGCGGCGCGGTGCCCAACGCGTTCTTCGAGCGCACGGTCTACATGGTCAACCACGTCAACAACACGGCACGCGAGTACTTCCGAGGCCTGCTGAAGCTCACCGTCATCGACACCGTTTGCCTCGCCTTCGGCTTGTGGATCATCGGCGTGCCCGGTGCCTTCGTGCTGGGGTTGGTCGCTGCCGTTCTCGCGTGGGTCCCGGTCGTCGGCTCGGTGATCGGCTGCATCGTTGTCGTGCTCGTGGCGGCCACCGACCTGCCCGGCGATCCCTGGATCGTCTACAAGGCGATAACGCTCTTCGTCGTCGTCAGGCTGCTGGACGATTTCATCTTCATGCCCCTCACCGTCGGACGCAGCCTGAAGATGCATCCGCTGCCGACCGTACTAATGATCTTCATCGGCGGCGCCGTGGCCGGGGTTCCCGGGCTCATCCTCGCGCTGCCCCTAGCCGGCGTC
>JBGTMW010000572.1:0-4388 GCA_041743365.1 Gemmatimonadaceae bacterium | reverse complement strand
CCAACTCGCCGTAGCGATCGCGGAGCGGGGAGAATTCGGTTTCGCGCCCGGCAAGCTCACCTCGTTGCGTCCCCCGCTATATCCGGCGCTGGTGGCGGGCATTTATCGGGTGGCCGGCTTGCACAATTACCAGGCCGTCCGGGCCTTGCAGATCGTTCTGTCACTGGCGACGGGGTGCCTCATCTATTACGTTGCCCGGCGGGTCTATGACCAGCGGGTGGCGCTAGCCGCGGCGCCGCTGCGCGGAAGTCCTGCAGCCGGCTGTGCCGGCCGCTCACGTTTCTGGTGGATCTGACGAAATGAGAATTGTACGACGCGCGGAGGATGTTCCGCAGCGCTCGCTCTGGCAGCGGCTCAAGGACATCGCGCTGACGGACGTGTCCGTGCTCGTGAAGGGGCTGGACCCCGGATCAATCGAGCGGCTCGAGGAGCTCCTCCTTGAAGCGGACTTCGGCGTGCCCACGACAATGCGACTCGTAGCCGATGTCGAGCGGCTCGCGACCCGCGGCGACATCCGGAACCAGAACGAGTTCGCCGAGGCGCTTCGTTCCGGCGTCGAGGCTGCGCTCCGCTCCGGCAACAGCGATCCATCGCTGGCGGTCGCGGCCAGCGGCCCCACCGTCGTGCTGATCATCGGCGTGAACGGCGCGGGGAAGACGACATTCATCGGAAAGCTCGCGGGCCGCTATCGCTCCCAGGGAAAGCGGGTGCTCCTCGCCGCGGCGGACACCTTCCGCGCGGGTGCGACCGATCAGCTCCGCCTCTGGGCCGAGCGGGCTGGCGCGGATTTCGTGAGCGGGAAGTCGGGAAGTGATCCCGCCGCGGTTGCCTTCGACGCAGTCGACGCAGGGATCGCGCGCAAGGCCGATGTCGTCATCGTCGACACGGCCGGTCGCCTGCACACCAGCGACAGCCTCATGGACGAGTTGCGCAAGGTCGCGCGCGTGCTCGGCAAGCGCATCCCCGACGCGCCGCACGAGACCCTTCTCGTGCTCGACGGAACGATCGGCCAGAACGCCCTCGCGCAGGCGAAGACCTTCACCGCGGCGGTACCGGTGACGGGGCTCGTGGTCACCAAGGTCGACGGCACCGCGCGCGGCGGCATCGTCGTGGCCGTGCACGAGGCGCTCGATGTGCCGGTGAAGTTCCTCGGTGTCGGCGAGAAGATCGGCGACCTCGAGCCGTTCGACGCCGCGTCCTTCTCGCGCGACCTCCTCTCGGAGTAGCTCCGCGCGTGGAAGAGGAGACGAGGCGCCGCCCCGGAGCGGCCACTGCGGCCGGCGCGCGGTCGCGCCTGCGTCTCGACATGCCGGTCACGTATCTCAAGGGCGTGGGCGAGCGCCGCGCCGAAATGCTGCGGAAGCTCGGCATCGTCACCGCCGGCGACCTGCTCTACCACATTCCGCATCGCTACGAGGATGCGAGCACCGTCGCGCCGATCTCCTCGCTCGAGCCGGGAATGGATGCGACCGTCATCGGCCGCGTCATCTCGAAGGGAGTGATCCCGACGCGAAAGGGACTGCGGATATTCCAGGCGGTGGTCCAGGACGATTCCGGGATGATCGAGGTGGCCTGGCCCGGCCAGCCATTCCTCGACCGCACCATCTCGAAGGACGACGTCCTGCTGCTCACCGGCCACGTTCGCTTCTATCACGGCCGGCAGCTCCAGCCGCGCGAGTTCGTGAACCTCGGCGACTCCGACGAGGGAACGAGTGAGGGCCGGGTTCTCGCCGTCTACCCCGCGACCGAAGGGCTGTCGTTCAAGGTCATCCGATCGCTGATCGACACGCACCTCGACGCTCTGCTGCCGCTCGTGACGGAGTATCTACCGGTCGAGGTCTACGAGCCCGCCGGAGTGTACGCCCTCCCGGAGGCGCTGCGCGCCGTGCATCGCCCGGTGAGCCTCGCCGATGCCCTCGCAGGGCGGGCGCGTCTCGCCTACGAGGAGCTGCTCTTCGTGCACCTCCTTCGGCGCCGGGCGAACGCGCTCGCCCGCACCAGGCGCGACGGAATCACCTTCGTCAATCGCCGCCAGCTCACGAGCGCGGTCCGGGCGTCGCTCCCATACGAGCTCACCGGCGCGCAGGTGCGGGCCACGCGCGAAATATTCGCCGACATGTGCAGCGACCGTCGGATGCATCGCCTGCTCCAGGGTGACGTGGGAAGCGGCAAGACGATCGTCGCCCTCTTCGCCGCACTCCTTGCACTGGAGAACGGCTACCAGGCGGCTATAATGGCGCCGACGGAGCTGCTCGCGGAGCAGCATCTGCGCACTATCTCTGCGCTCCTCGATCCAGTGCAGTTGACGCCTCTGCTCCTCACCGGCAGCATGACTCCCGCCGACCGGCGTCACGTCGCCGAGTCGATCGCGCGTCCCGAGCCCGCGCTCGTCATCGGCACCCATGCTCTCGTCCAGGAGAGCACGTCCTTCGCGCGGCTGGGCTTCGCCGCGATCGATGAGCAGCATCGCTTCGGCGTCGAGCAGCGGGCGGCGCTCGGCGAGAAGGGCGAGCGGCCCGACGTGCTCCTCCTCAGCGCCACACCGATTCCGCGGTCGCTCGCGCTCACCATGTACGGCGATCTCGATGTCAGCATGCTCGATGAGCGACCACCGGGGCGCCTTCCAATCGCGACTGCACTGCGCCCGGAGAAGTCGCGCGAACGCGTGCTGCAGTTTCTCGATCGCGAGGTATCGAAGGGGCGCCAGGCGTACGTCGTGTATCCGGTGATCGAGGAGTCCGAGAAGACGGACCTGCGCGCAGCCACGACGATGTTCGCGCAGCTCCAGGCGGGCCCGCTGGCCAGTCGCAGGCTCGCCCTGCTCCACGGCCGTATTCCCGCCGCCGAGCGCGATGCGACCATGCGCCGCTTTCGCGACGGAGAGATCGACGTCCTGGTAGCAACCACGGTAATCGAGGTGGGAATCGATGTGGCCAACGCGACGGTGATGCTTATCGAGCACCCAGAGCGGTTCGGCCTGTCGCAGCTGCACCAGCTCCGGGGCCGCGTCGGCCGCGGCGCCGATGAGGCGTTCTGCATCCTGCTCGGCGACCTCAGTCCCGACGCCGCGGAGCGTCTCCGCGTCTTCGCGGCCACGGACGATGGCTTCGAGATCGCGCGCGCCGACCTGCGCCTGCGCGGCATGGGTGATCTCTTCGGCGAGCGTCAGAGCGGGATTCCGACCTTTCGCGTTGCCGATCCGCTTCGTGACGAGGCGCTCAACGAAACCGCGCGCGATGCCGCGGAGCGATTGCTGGCGGTGGATCCTGAGCTCGATCAGCCGCGGCACAGCGGACTTCGGCGCGTGCTGGGTGAACGGTATGCTCGCGCACTCGAGCTGTTTCGCGTCGGGTGAAAAACATCAAGCGGCCGCGGATAAACGCGGATGAACGCGGATGACTTCAGGTGATCGGGGCGAGATCGGCGTGCGGGGGTCGAATTGCTTGTGATCAGGGTGGCAATGATCGAGGGATCAGCGGCTGATTCTTGCTGGCTTTCCGGAAGTGGTCGATGACGAATCCGGCGCATCGGCGGCCGAAATGCCTGTTGCGGCTGCCGTCTTATCCGCGTTAGTCCGCGTTAATCCGCGGCCGGTTCACCCTGGTTTAGCCGCTGGTCTTGTCCGCGTTCGTCCGCGTTCGTCCGCGGCCGATTCGCCCTTCGGTTTGCAGGTGCGGTCCTATCCGCGTTCATCCGCGGCCGCCTTTCTGTTTGGCGTTGGTTCGTCCGCGCCCCGTTCGCCCTTCCGTGACGATCGGACCGAAGCCGTTGGCGGCTCAGCTCTGTGTCGGCGGCGGCGTAGTCGCGGCCGGCGGCGGTGCCAGACGCTTCTTGATGCGCTCGAGCTCCGCTTTGGTCTGATCCAGCTCGTCCTTGAGTGCCTTCACCTCGGCATCACGAGTCGCATCGCCGGCCCGCGGGGGAGACGACGACTCTCGTGGCGCCGCGAGCGTGCGCGCCACGCGCTGCAGCACCTGTGCTTCAACCCGGTTGATCAGAGGCGCTCTCGATTCGAGATATCGTTCCAGCAGGGCGCCCGCCTCTCGTGCGGTGCCCACGGTGCCCGCCGGGTCCAGCATTACCAACGCGCGCCAGAAGTGGCTTTCCAGCGCCTCGGGAGACTGCGGGTACTGCATCGCGAAGTCCCGAAGGGCCCGGTCGGCCTCGGCGTGCCTTCCGCGATCGATCTCGCGCTGCGCCCCGACGAGGACGGACGGCCAGGCCGCGGCCGCGGTAGAACCCGACCCGTTGCTCTGGGCCAGCGCCGGCATTCCGCGGCTGCTACCGCCGCATGCTGTCGTCGCGAATACCGCCGCGATCAGGACAGCGGCCAGCATCGCGCCCCGCGGAACGAACTCGTTGAGCGGGCCGCGGCGCGGCAGAGAGGG
>JBGTMW010000571.1:0-4359 GCA_041743365.1 Gemmatimonadaceae bacterium | reverse complement strand
GCCGCGCCTTCATCGGCGAAGCTGTTCATGCCGACGATCTGCACCTCTCGGCTCTCGATCCTGAGCTGATGCTCGTATGCACTGCGAGCGATCTCGTCCTGGAAAAACGCCGCAGCGATGGCGCGCTCGGATCCGCCAATGGCCTCCACACGTTCCATCAGCGCGAGCGCGCGCGACTCTAGCTCGTTGGTGAGGTGCTCCACGTAATAGCTGCCGCCCAGTGGATCGGCGGTCGCGGTGACGCCCGACTCGTGGGCGATCACCTGCTGGGTGCGGAGCGCAAGCGTGGCGGCCTCCGCGGTCGGAAGAGAGAGCGCCTCGTCGTAGCCATTGGTGTGCAGAGACTGGGTGCCGCCGAGCGCGGCGGCCAGCGCCTGGATGGTGACGCGCACGACGTTGTTGAGCGGCTGCTGCGCCGTCAGCGTCACGCCTCCCGTCTGGACGTGGAAGCGGAGCCGGCAGCCGGCATCGGATGCGCCGAAGCGATCCCGCATGAGCCGAGCGTAGATGCGACGCGCGGCCCGGAACTTCGCGACCTCCTCGAACAGGTCGCTGTGCGCGGCGAAGAAGAAGGACAGCCGCGGTGCGAAGCTGTCGATCCCGAGACCTGCCGCGAGCGCGCGCTCGACGTACTCGATCGTGTTCGCGAAGGTGAAAGCCAACTCCTGCGCCGCGGTCGATCCCGCCTCGCGAATGTGATAGCCGGAGATCGATATCGGATTCCAGCTCGGGACCTCCTCCGCACAGAACCGGAAGGTCTCGGCGATCAGTGCCAGACTCGGAGCGGGCGGGTAGATGTAAGTGCCGCGGGCGATGTACTCCTTGAGGATGTCGTTCTGGATCGTGCCGCTCAGCTTGTCGCGTGCAATCCCGCGCTCCTCCGCGACGACGATGTACATCGCCAGGAGAGTGGATGCCGTCGCGTTGATGGTCATCGAGGTCGACACGCTTTCGAGCGGAAGGCCGTCGAGCAGGACGTGCATGTCATCGACGGTGTCGATCGCCACGCCGACACGTCCGACCTCACCCGTGGCGCGGGGCGAGTCGGAGTCGATGCCCATCTGTGTTGGAAGGTCGAATGCGACAGAGAGCCCTGTCTGTCCCGCGGCGAGGAGGTGCCTGAACCTCGCGTTGGTCTCTGCCGCGGTTCCGAACCCGGCATACTGGCGCATCGTCCAGAGCCGTCCGCGATACATGCTCGGCTGGATCCCGCGGGTGTAAGGGAAGGTCCCCGCGTCGCCGAGCTCGGAGGCGTAGTCCCTGACGCCGTCGCCGGGGCGGTGAATCGGCTGCACTGGAATGCCGGAGGGCGTCGCGCGCTCCGCGCTCGCCGAAGCCGCGACTGGCGATGCCGTGGACGTTCCGCTCATGTCGCCCGACTGGGCGTGGGGCGAGCCGGCATCGTGCCCGCCCCTGGTCAGCTTCCCCGCTCGCTTCGCGCGAGGAGTGTCAGCCACCGACGCCCGACAGGACTCCGGCCAGCATCGCGGTCGCGATATCGACGTCTGACTTGCTGCCGACATAGAGAGGAGTCCTCTCGTGCAGCTCGTTGGGCTGGAGGTCGAGAATCCGCTTGATGCCGTTGGTCGCCGCGCCGCCCGCCTGTTCGACGATCATCGCCAGCGGGCTCGCCTCGTACAGGAGCCTGAGCTTGCCGCGCGGACTGCGCCGGTTGGCAGGATACGCGAAGACTCCGCCGCCCAGGAGATTGCGGTGGAAGTCCGCGACGAGTGATCCGACGTATCGCACGTTCATCGCCCTGCGTTCGCCATCGAGTCCGCGGTAGCGCCGCATCAGCGCCTTCACGTTCTCCTCCCAGTGCTGCTCGTATGAGTCGTTGACCGAGAGATAGCGCCCGGGATCGGGAATGCGAATGTTGGGGTGCGAGAGCAGGAACTCGCCGATCGAGGGGTCGAGGGTGAACCCGTGAACGCCCTGACCGGTGGTGTAGACGAGCATCGTGCTCGATCCGTAGATCACGTAGCCTGCCGCGACCTGCCGGCGTCCGGGCTGCAGCATGTCCTCGAGATCGCCGTGCTTGCCGGGGGTGATCTTCCGGAGCACGGAGAAGATCGTCCCGACAGGCACGTTCACGTCGATGTTGGAGGAGCCGTCGAGCGGATCGAAGAGGAGGCAGTACTTGCCACAGCGAAAGCCATCCGGGATCTGGATTATGTCGGGAGCCTCCTCGGACGCCATGGCGCACAGCCGCCCGCCATGGTCCATCGCCTTGATTATCGTCTCGTTGGCGAAGACGTCGAGCTTCTGCTGGATCTCGCCCTGCACGTTCTCGATCTCCGTGGAGCCGAGAATGTCGGCGAGGCCGGCTCGGCGAACACGGCTCGAGATCATCTTGGCCGCCAGGGCCATGTCGTACAGGATGCCGGAGAGCTCACCCGTGGCCTCGGGGTGCATGCGCTCCTGCTCGATGATGTAGCGGTCGATCGTCACGACCGAAGTGGCGCTGTGCAGGACCACGGTTCACGTTCCGGAGAATGGTGACGGAGAGCGCGCAGCCCGCAGCTTCGTTGCCGCGAATCCGTGCGCCGCGATCTCGAATCGGTTTCGCGCGTAGCCGAAACGCAGACTCTCCCAAAGGTACTGAATCGGGAAGATGCGACTGGCCTGAAACTGCCGAACGTGCGCCAGCTCGTGCAAGAGCAGTTCCGCGGAGAACTGCACATCCGGTGCGAGAAAAACGGTCTTCCAGAGTGTCATCGCGGCCACGGACCGGGTTCCGAGCGCCCAGCCTCCGATGCGTGGCGGCAGACCTCCACGCCTGTAGCGTGCCTCCGCCAACTCGGGGAAGGCGGCCACCAGCGCGGCCGGGCATTCGATCGCGTCGCCGATCAGGGCGGCGCGGAGACGTCGGGCAATCGCCAGGACTCTCCCTCGACATCCAGTGAGATGCTTCGTCCGTCGCTGCGGACGACGACCGTCCCGGACCGGTCCGTCCTGAGAACGATCGCCCCGCTCGCGGCGAGATCCTCCAGGACCCGGGCGCCGGGGTGCCCATACCTATTGCCGGCGCCCACGGAGATCAAGGCGACGCGCGGGCGAGCCGCCGCCAGGAACGTTGGCGAGGTACTCGTGCGGCTTCCGTGATGCGCGACCTTGAGGACGTCCGTCCGCAGCTCGTCTCCCGCGTTGCGGACAAGCCACGCCTCCTCCTCGGTTTCGGCGTCGCCGGTGAGCAGGAACCGCGTCGCCCCGAATTCCGCCCGCACCACGGTACTCGCATCATTCGCATCGCTGAGCCCCGCGGTCCAGGCCGAGTCGGGGGCGAGGATCCGGAGAATCACTCCGTCGACGACCAGCGAGTCGCCGGGGTTCACCCGGCGCCAGGGTATTCGTCGCGCAAGCGCGACCGCCAGCGACTGCCGATAGGTAGCGCTGCCGGCCGCGTATGCCGCATCCCAGTAGAGCCGCGGACGAAGCGCATCGAGTATCGTTGGCGCGCCGCCGACGTGGTCATCATGCGGGTGGGACAGGATGAATGCTTCGACCGCGCCCCCCCGACGGCGGATGTAGGGAATCACCGAGCTGCGCCCCGCGTCCCCGCCCTTCCACACCCGCCCCGCATCGAAGAGGATCCATCGCCGTCCCGGTGTTCGGAGCGCAAGGGCGTCTCCCTGGCCCACATCGATCATGTGCAGCTCCATGGTTGCCTGCGACGTCGGGAGTGCCGGAAGCGCCGGCAGCCAGACGAGCAGAGCCAGCGCTCCTGTCGCGGCCACCACCGGTCGAGCGGGGAAGCGGCTCACGCAGGCCACGATCACGGCGAGGGACAGCCCCGCAGCGATGACCGCGGCCACGATGGTCGGGGCGACGGTGATCGCACCGTACGGCACGGAAGCGCCCGCGACCGACACGAGGTCGAAGAGTGCCAGGAGAGGGTGCGCGGCATCGGCGACGAACGTTGCAACGGGCTGGAAGGGTGCGAGCAGCAGTGCGATGAAGAGCATGGGCTGGGCGAGGCCGAGCAGCGGCGTGGCTGCAAGGTTCGTCACAGGGGCGATGAGGCTCACCCGGCCGAAGGTCCACGCCACGAGCGGCGTAGTCACGAGGCTCGCGATGATCGACGCGGCGAGATTGGTGGCGAGCCATCGGCGCCATCCGTCGAGCGCCGGAGCGATGGCCCGGCGCGCGAGCGCGCCACTCGCGATGATCCCCGCCATTCCCGCGACACTGAGCTGATATCCGAGGTCCAGCACCGTGCGCGGCTCGAGCAATGGGCCCAGTGCGCCGAGCGCCAGTGCGGACCATGGGGATGTCGGACGCTGGATGAGCCGTGACACCGCGGTGACGCCGAGCATCACGCCGGACCGCACGGCCGGGGGCGGCGCGCCGATAACGGCG
>JBGTMW010000570.1:0-3643 GCA_041743365.1 Gemmatimonadaceae bacterium | reverse complement strand
GCATTCGTCCGGCGCAGCACGGCGCGGATCCGCGCGATCACCTCGCGGGCGCTGAACGGCTTGACGACGTAGTCGTCGGCGCCCAGCTCGAGCCCGACCACGCGGTCGGTCTCCTCGCCGCGTGCCGACAGGATGATGATCGGCACCGGCGACGCGGCGCGGAGCTCCCGACAGACGTCGAAGCCGGAGCCGTCGGGAAGCATCAGGTCGAGCAGCACGAGATCGGGGCGAACGCGCTTGCCGAGCTCGATCGCGTCCGCTGCCGTCCGTGCGATCTCAGTCGCGAAGCCCTCACGCTCGAGCGCCTCCGCGAGCGGCGTCGTGATCGACTCCTCGTCCTCGACGAGCAGGATCGTGCGTTTCGCCGTCACCATGGGCTCGGTATACCCGCGCGGCCCGGGCGGAAAAGCGCGGAGGCGCTCCCAGATCATCGATCACCCAGTGAGGCGCCTCCGCGAACCGCGGACGGTCAGCGGGCGACGAACCTCCCGTTCATGCCCTCCTGCCGATGGTCACCGACCGCGCACCAGAACTGGTAGCGCACGCCCTTGCGCAGCGTGGCGTTCAGCGTGGAACTGCGACCCTCGCCGAGCACGCGGGTCTTGAACGTCTTGCCGCCGCCGCGGAGCCAGAAGTCGTGGCCGTCGTCGGAGGCGTTGCGGATCACGAAGCGGACAGCTCCGGCCTTCGGGGGCGCGGACAACTTGATCCGGTAGCTCGTCTCGGTAACGCGGACGGTCTGTGCGCTCGTGGCCGAGAACGCGGCCGGGACGAGCGCCGCCACCGCGGCGAGCGAGACGAGGGCGGGCAGGATGAGTCGACGCATGGGGCTTCTCCTCTTGTTGGTGGTAGTCAAAGGAGAGTGCCCGCGACCTGGCCACGGGCTGGACAGCGGAAGGCAAAGCCTTGGTAAAGCCGCGGCCAGGGTTCGGACGGCGCTGACTCGCGGCTAGACTCGACCCGCTCTCGCGCCCCCGTAGCTCAGTGGATAGAGCAGCGACTGCAACGGTGATGTTGTCCCACCCGAGGGTTGCACTCCGAGAGGGCATGCGCGGCCGCGGTAGGTGTCGCGGCATGACAGAGTTTGACGGCTCTATGCTCGACGGCGCAGGGATACAGGTAGTCACTTTCGATCACCGGAGGCGCCCCGTGCGCGATTTCGAAGCCCTCGCCCCCACGTTGAAGAAGCTGCTCGACGCCTTCGAGCTGACGTCACCCCTTTTCGTCGGCCCGCGCATCACGGGAATCGAGGTGACGCAGGCCATCCAGTACTACGACTCGTCGCAGCACCTCAGCGATGCGGCGGACCGCGGCATGGACAACGCCGTCACGCTCGTCGCCTACAAGCCGGCAATCGTGCGCGTGTATGTGCGCCCCTCCTTCGGTGACGACGTCGGCGAGCCGGTGTCGGGAAGCCTGCTCGTGGAGCGCGGCAAGTTCCTGGGCCCCTACCGGACGATCGGGACGTACTCCCCGGTTTGGAGCAACACGATCACCCCGCAGGACGACAGCTACGCCGACGAGCGGGGCAGCCAGTGGCGCTCTCTGAACTTCCGGATTCCGGCATCCGATTTCGCAGGATCGCTCCGCCTGACGGTGACGCTCGATTCGGGACAAACGTACAGCGTCTCGGTCGTGGCGGCGCTCATCCAGACGTTGCGGCTTCGGATCATCCCTGTGCGCTACCAAGGACCGGACACGTCGTCACCGGCGCCGGGCACCGTGGCGGAACCGCTGGATCTGCCCGCTCCCTCGCTCGCCGACGCGCAAACCACGGCCGCGCTCGCGTTTCGCGCCATGCCGGTGCAGCAGACCGGCTCCTTCGCCATCGCGGGATCGATGAACTGGTTCAGTCCGCTCGACGATCCCCGCAACGGGGACGGCGGCTGTTCCGACAACTGGGGCGCCCTGCTGTGGTGGATGCGCCTGATGCGCGACAACGACGGCAACCGCCCGGACGTCGTCTATTACGGACTGCTTCCCGCGGGGATGCCGGTGGGCGTGCCGGGTTGCGGCGACGAAGGGCTGGGCGCGGGGAGGGTCGGCGATCCCGCGACCTTCGTTCACGAGATCGGGCACGGCTACGGGTTCGAGCACACACCATCGGGTGCTGTCGGGACGCCCGATCCCGACTATCCCGTGTACGAGCCGTACCCCTCGGCCTCCATCGGCGAGTACGGCATCGACATCCAGTCCGGGCAGGTCTACTCGCCGGCGTCGTCGACGGACTACATGAGCTACGGCCCTATGCGGTGGATGTCGCTCTACCAGCACAACCGCCTGATCTCGCACCCGCGTCTTGCGCCGACGTGGATACGGGAGAAGAATCCGTTCGTCGACGTGCCGATCGAGTACGACCCGGTCGATCTGTGGCGGCCTGACCCGCCGTGGACGAGGGAGGATCTCGTGATCCACGAACTGCGACCTCTGATCTCGGTGCGAGGTTTCGTGGACGAGCGGGGAGTCGTCCGGGTGGACTTCGTCGCCCGGGTGATGGCGAGCTCGACGATGCACGGGCCGGAGACAGGTTGGTCGATCCAGCTCATCTCCGCTTCGGGCGAGATCGCGAGCCGCGGTCGGCTGACTCGCGTCGAGAGCCACGGCGACGAGAACTGCGGATGTGGATCGGGATCGCACCGAGGCAATCCTGATCGGCTCCCGTTCGCGTTCCACGCGTTGATCCCGGATGCCGAGCCCGGCGCTGCACTGCAGATCACCGATCCGCGGGGCAAGGGCTCTTGGGAGCGGGTCGCGCCGGGTCGCCCCGCGCGCTTCGCGCATACCCGGGCGGTGGTCGAGGGAGAGTCACTCCGCCTCGGCTGGTCGCTGCCGCGCGCCGTTGCGGTCAGCGACATCTGGGCCCAGTGGAGTCAGGATCCTGGGAAGGCCTGGCACGGACTGGCAATCGGATTGAGCGACGGCGCGGAGCTGAGTTTGATCGGCCTGCCCGCCGGGGTGGTCCTCGTGCGCCTGCTGGCCCACGACGGCTTCTCGACCGCTTACTCGGAACCGATGGAGATCGAGGTGCCCGAGCGGTCGCCCGAGGTCGCGATCCTGTACCCGGCGGATTCCGAGACCGTCCTAGCCGGTACCCCCATCGAGGCGCTCGGCAGTGCAGTAGACCAGGCTGGGGGGCCCATTGACGGCGAACGGCTCGAGTGGCTCCTCGATGGGGAACCGATCGGCCGCGGTCGCACGGCTTCAGTGACGCTCGAATCCGGCGATCACGAGCTGACGCTCGTCGCCCGCGCGGAGCGGGAGGGATCGATGACGGCCCGAGTGCGTGCGCTGCAGCTCGGAGACGCGGTCGATTCCGAGTAGGCGAGCACGCGGAGCGTAGACGTCGCTTCATGGCGTCTCGCCTCTCCGGTAGCCAAGGCTACAGTGGATTGATCACCAGGCGTTAGAAACGGCTTGGTTGAGCCCCCGTAGCTCAGTGGATAGAGCAGCGGTTTCCTAAACCGCGTGCACAAGTTCGATTCTTGTCGGGGGCATCGCGATCGATTCGTCAGTCCGTCCCGATGTCGCGGAAGGCCTGCTCGAAGGATCGCTACCACTCCACGACTTGATGCAGCTCGATCGCGCCGCCTGGCGGGCCGCCGGGATTCGCGAGGCCGGTTGCGCAAGCGCAGCTCAGAACACT
>JBGTMW010000569.1:0-15064 GCA_041743365.1 Gemmatimonadaceae bacterium | reverse complement strand
TGGCGAGCATCGCGCTCGTCCTGCTCATCGCAGCGGCGCTGATGTTCCGCCGGTCGGGCGTAACTGGCGAAAGGGCGAACCGCCGCGCGATCGCGACGGCGCAGCCATTCGTCGACCGTGCGGTGGCCGCGAAGGCTCGTGGCGACATCGTCACGGCGCGGCGCGAGCTGACGTCAGCGCTCGAGATCGCGCCGCGCCACGCCGGCGCACTGCGCGAGATGGGGACCCTGATGTATGGCGTGGGGAACTACGATCTCGCGCGCAACTTCCTGATCAACGCCGTTCGCGCCGATCCCTCCGACATCGCTTCGCAGCAGGCACTCGGCTGCGCGCTCGTGCGCCTTCGCCGCACGGAGGAAGCTCAGCGATTCTTCGAGCGCGCAGGGGGCACCGCAGCCGGCTGCAGGTGAAGGAAACCAGCCGGTGAGGCGACTCACTCGACGACCAGCTCCACACCTTCGGCCCCTGGTGGGCTGGCAGCGACATTGTGATAGCGGTTTCGGATCGTCCGGGTTCGGATCCTCCGATGCCAGACGCGAACACCAGGATCAACACCAGGATCAACACCGATGGAAGAACGATTCAGCGGATGAACCGGATCAGGCGGATGAAACCCGCCCGACGGGAAAACAACAGCGAGATGCCCGACTGGAGCGATGATGGTGGACTCAGGTCGGACCAGATCCGCATGATCCGTTGAGATCCGTTCAATCGTTCTTCCATCGTTGTTGCGGTTGCCGTTGCCAGTGGCTTCGTCGCCGACTGCTATCCGCATCTCGCTAGGTGAGCGCGGCGTGACGCGCTCACTTCGCCTCCTCCAGCGGTTCGAACACGAAAACATCGTCATCCGCCGTCGGCCGGGAGAAGTCGGAAGTCGATGAACGCCGCCAGTACCGCGATCGCTTCCTCCGTGGTGGACGGCTTGGGGAACAGGTTGCTGCGAACGATTTCGATCCTGGTGAGCACGACCGGCCCGCGCCACGCAATGGAGGCGCGCGGCAGCCTCGTTCCGTCGAGGTACTCCAGCTCACACGAAACGACTACGGATATCTCGAAACGGCGCCCGGACACTCGTCTCAGCCGAAACTCCAGCAGATCCGCAGGCTGGTGAAGTCCATGAAGTACAGCAACGTCTCGATCTCCGTCGGGGAGCGCACGTGGCGAGCTCGGCGCCGTCGAGCTCCGGCCACCGCCGAACAGGGAACGTGAGCCACCCCACCGACACCGAGGGCGTCCATTCGGATTCGTTGATCACGACCGGCGCGAACTCGCCCATAAACGACCAGAACAACTCGCGCGCCACTCCCGCGTTCGCGTTCTCGAACACGTGACCGTGAAGTTCACCACCCAGCGGCACGAGCTCGGGTATTGTCATTTCGTCCGGGTTGTCGCGCCATGCAGCGGACCGGCGACTCGCCGCCGATGCCGCGGTCTTCCCGAGGTCGAGTCGGATCCGGCCACCTGCGCACCCACATCCGGCACGCCCGCGACAAGGAGGAGAACGAGCGCCACCGTGGGTAACAGCGTCTGCATGAAGCGCCTCGGGAAGGACGGTTATCCGAAGCTACGCCCACGGGTTACCCGTGGCCAGAGATCGTCGCGCGGCTGCTCCGGGATGGCTGGCGGCGAACCATTCCTCTGGCGTCGGCGTTGGATCCGTGCCGAGATTCGATCACCGCCGGGAGCACGATTCCCGCCTTCGCCCCCCCGACCGCCTCCGTCCGACTCCGCTCATGCGCCTCCTGCTCGGCTATCTCAGGCAGTACAGACTCCTGGTGCTGCTCGCCCTCTTCCTGGCGGCGATCAACCAGATCTTCTCGCTGCTCGATCCACTGATCTTCCGCCACGTCATCGACCGGTACGCCACGCGGTACGACGAGTACACGACGGGCGAGTTCATCCGCGGCGTGAGCCTCCTGCTCGCCGCCGCGGTCGGCGTGGCCTTCGTCTCGCGCGTCGCAAAGAACTTCCAGGACTACTTCGTCAACGTCGTCACCCAGCGACTGGGCGCGCAGCTCTACTCAGATGGGATCCGCCACTCCCTTTCCCTGCCCTACCAGGTATTCGAGGACCAGCGGAGCGGCGAGACGCTCGGCAAGCTCCAGAAGGCGCGCACCGACAGCGAGCGCTTCATCGCGGCGTTCGTGAACGTCGTCTTCACGACCCTCGTGGGTGTCGTCTTCGTGATGATCTACGCGTGGCACGTGCACTGGGCGATCGCGCCGACATTCCTCATCACCATCCCCATCCTCGGCGTGCTCAGCTCCGTGCTGAGCAAGCGCATCAAGACCATCCAGAAGGTCATCGTCGCCGAGACCACCGCGCTCGCCGGCGCGACCACCGAGTCGCTGCGCAACATCGAGCTCGTGAAGAGCCTCGGCCTCGCGGACCAGGAGGTCGCACGCCTGAACTCGACCACCGGTCGGATCCTCGCGCTCGAGCTGAAGAAGGTGCGATACATCCGCTCGCTGAGCTTCATCCAGGGCACTGCCGTCAACTTCCTGAGGACGTCGATCCTCTTCCTGATGCTGTTCCTGATCTTCAGGCAGGAGATCACCGTCGGCCAGTTCTTCTCCCTGCTCATCTACTCATTCTTCATCTTCGGGCCGCTCCAGGAGCTCGGCAACGTCATCAACATCTATCGGGAGACCGAGGCGTCGCTGGCGAACTTCGAGATGATCATCAACACGCCGATCGATGCGAAGCCCGAGAGGCCCGTCACGGTAGACGATCTCCGGACGCTCGCGTTCGATGGCGTGAGCTTCACTCACCAGACCGCGTCGGCGCCCGCGCTCTCGGAGATCAGCTTCGAGGTCGCGCGAGGCGAGACCGTAGCGTTCGTGGGGCCATCCGGCGCGGGCAAGACCACCCTGGTGAAGCTCCTGGTCGGCCTGTACACGCCCAGGGGCGGGCGCATTCTCTACAACGACGTCGAGAGCACCCAGGTCGACCTGGACCGCTTCCGCGAGCGCATCGGTCTCGTGACCCAGGACACCCAGCTATTCTCCGGGACCATCCGCGAGAATCTCCTCTTCGTTAAGCCCGAAGCCACCGATGCCCAGTGCCTGGACGTGATGCATCGCGCAGCCGCGGACAACCTGCTGCGCCGCGCGGACAAGGGACTAGAGACCGTCATCGGCGAGGGGGGGATGAAGATCTCCGGCGGCGAGAAGCAGCGGCTGTCCATTGCGCGCGCATTGCTTCGCCGGCCGCACCTGCTGGTGTTCGACGAGGCGACATCCGCGCTCGACTCGCTGACGGAGGAGGAGATCAGCCGGACGATGCGCGAGATTTCAGCGACCAACGACGTGATCAACGTCGTGATTGCCCACCGGCTCTCGACCGTGATGCACGCCGACCGGATCTACGTGCTCGAGCGCGGCCGGGTGGCCGAGACGGGGCGGCACGACACGCTGGTCGAGGCGAAGGGGCTGTACTACGCGATGTGGCGCCAGCAGGTCGGGGAGCGGCGGGTGGTCAGCCCGGTCGTCGCAGCGGGAGCGAGGGGGGCGGTGACGGCGGCGTAGGAAAGTTAGCTGGAAACGGAGTGAACGGTCTACAGTCGTCAGTGAACAGTCGACAGGACTTCGTTGACGCTGTGCCTGAAGACTGTCGACTGACCACTGTCGACCGTTCACTCCGTTTCCAGCTCCCTCCCCCCGACCCGCCTGACAACCTTCGAGCCCGATGAGTTGTCAGACGATGCAGGCCGCGACGCCGAATCCCCACGGGGGTTTCTCCGTACGACCTGAACGCGCGATCGGACCGCCAAACCCCGCCGCCCGACTACCACCGAAATCCGCGAATCCCCCGGAGGGAAATTGTGGGCACGCTGAAGTTCGCATTCCGGACACTCTTCAAGACCCCGTTCGTCACCGCCGTGGCGATCATCTCCCTCGCCCTCGGCATCGGCGCGAACGCCGCGATCTTCTCGATCTTCGAGCAGATGCTGCTTCGCCCCCTTCCGGTGCGCGAGCCCGATCAGCTCGTCAACCTGGCTGCGCCAGGCCCCAAGCCGGGCTCGCAATCGTGCAACCAGGCCGGCGACTGCGAGCAGGTCTTCAGCTATCCCATGTTCCGCGATCTCGAGCGCGAGCAGACCGTGTTTACCGGCATCGCGGCGCACTACGCGTTCGGGGTGAATCTCGCGTATCGCAACCAGACGCTGAACGGCGACGGAATGCACGTGTCGGGGTCATACTTCCCCGTGCTCGGGATTCAGCCCCACATCGGGCGCCTCCTGGGCCCGGCCGATGACGAGAACATCAGCGCGCATTTCGTGGCGGTGCTCAGCCACGACTACTGGGAGACGCAGCTCGGCGGCGATCCCGGCGTGGTGGGCCAGACGATCACGGTCAACGGAAAGGGGATGACCATCGTCGGCGTGGCACCTCCGGGATTCGAGGGGACAACGCTGGGCTCACGACCGTCGGTGTTCGTGCCCATCTCGATGCGAACCGAGATGAACCGCAACTTCCAGGGGTTCGAGAATCGGCGAAGCTACTGGATATACCTGTTCGCGCGGCTCAAGCCCGGGGTCACCATCGAGCAGGCGCGCGCCGGCCTCAACGCCATCTACCGGCCGATCATCAACGACGTGGAAGTCCCGCTCCAGCAGGGGATCAGCGAGCAGAGGCTGGCGCAGTTCAAGACGCGGGAGGTCACCATCGAGCCGGGCCAGCGCGGCCAGAGCTCGACGCATGCGGAGGCGCGCATGCCGCTGATCCTCCTCTTCGCGATCACCGGGATCGTGCTGCTCATCGCTTGCGCCAACATCGCCAACCTCCTGCTCGCGCGCGGCGCGAACCGCGCCATGGAGATGGCGGTGCGCCTGTCGCTCGGCGCGCAGCGTTGGCAGATCGTGCGACAGCTCCTCGTGGAGTCGTGCGTGCTCGCGCTGCTCGGAGGCGCGCTGAGCCTCGTCGTCGCGAAGTGGACTCTCAGCCTGATCGGATCGATCCTGCCGCCCGAGGCGGCATCGACGATCGGCTCCGATCTTCGCCCGCAGGTCATCGCGTTCGCGGGGGCGCTCTCGATAGCGACCGGGCTGATCTTCGGGATGTTCCCCGCGCTCCACAGCACGCGGTCCGACCTCATCACCATCCTCAGGGCCAATACCGGCCAGCTCTCCGGCGCGCGTTCGGCGGCCCGCTTCCGCAATTCGCTGGTCACCGTGCAGATCGCGCTGTCGATGGCACTGCTCGTCTCGGCCGGGCTGTTCATCAAGAGCCTCATGAACGTCAGCCGGGTCGAGCTCGGCATTCGCACCGAGAACGTGGTGACCTTCGCCATCTCGCCGGAGCTCAACGGCTACGAGCCGGCCCGCTCCCAGGCGCTTTTCGCACGCGTGGAGGAGGAGATCGCGGCGATTCCGGGCGTGACCGGCGTGAGCGCCGCCCTCATTCCGCTGCTGTCGGGAAGCAACTGGGGAAGCGACGTCGGAGTCGAGGGATTCAAGCGGGAGCCGGACACCGACGCCAACGCCCGCTTCAACATGCTCGGGCCCGGATACCTGAAGACGCTTGGCATACCGCTCATCTCCGGTCGCGAGTTCGAAGCGAGCGACATCGTCGGCGCGCCGAAGGTGGCGATCGTGAACGAGGCGTTCGCGAAGAAGTTCAACCTCGGACGCGAGGCCGTCGGGAAGCGCATTGGCACGGGGCGGAACTCCGAGCAGCTCGACATGATGATCGTCGGGCTCGCCCGGGACGCGAAGTACAGCGAGGTGAAAGCCGATGTTCCGCCGCAGTTCTTCACTCCGTACCGTCAGGACACGACCATCGGCCGGATGACCTTCTACGCGCGGACGCAGCTCGATCCCAGCCCGCTCGTCAGGAACGTAACGACCGTGATAGCGCGGCTCGACCCGAACCTCCCGGTCGAGAACCTGAAGACGCTCCCGCAGCAGGTTCGCGACAACATCTTCCTCGACCGGATGATCAGCTCGTTGTCCGCCGCATTCGCCGTGCTGGCCACGCTGCTCGCGGCGGTCGGGCTCTACGGCGTGCTCGCCTACACTGTCGCCCAGCGGACACGCGAGATCGGAGTTCGCATGGCTCTCGGCGCCGACGCCGGTCGGGTGCGGGGGATGGTCCTCCGGCAGGTGGGGCTGATGACGTTGATCGGCGGGGTGATCGGCATCGCCGGCGCTCTCGCGCTCGGGAAGGCCGCCGGGTCGCTCTTGTTCGGGCTCGAGGGGAACGACCCGGTGGTCGTGGTCATGGCGGCGACGGGGCTGGCGCTGGTTGCCTTCATCGCCGGGTACATCCCGGCGCTCCGCGCCTCGCGCGTGAACCCGATGCAGGCGCTGCGATACGAGTAGCTACCGGCTCGGCGCGTCGCCGCTCAGCGTCAGCGTGAATGTGGATCCGACACCGGGCTCACTTTGCGCCTGCAGATCGCCGCCCATCCCGCGGGCGAGATCGCGGCTGATCGCGAGTCCTAGTCCGGTTCCGTGGCCCACGCGGCTGTGGCTCGAGTCGACCTGGATGAAGGGCTCGAATATCGCCTCGAGCTTGTCGGCCGGAATGCCATGACCGCTGTCGTTCACGCGCACGAACACGCGCCCGGAACCATCGTCGCAGTGGCCCGAGGCGATCGAGATGCGACCGCCCGGGTCGGTGAACTTCACCGCGTTCGAGAGCAGGTTGAGAAGAATCTGCTGGAGCTTCTCGCGATCGGCGCGAACGACGGGGAACGACTCCTTGTCGCGCACGTCGTAATCGAGCGCCTTTGCGGCGAGTTGGGGTTCGATCATCGGTGCGAGATCGGAGACCGCGTCCGCCAGCGGCACGTCCGTCATGGCATACTGGACGCGACCCGACTCGATCCGCGACAGGTTCAGGATGTCGTTGATGAGCCCGAGCAGATGGCGCTGGCTTCGATCGACCCGCTCCAGCGCCTCTCGTTGCGCCTTGGTCACCGGTCCGTGAACTCCCATCTCGATGAGCTGGACGTAGCCACCGATTGCGTTCAGCGGCGTCCGAAGCTCGTGACTCATCGTCGCGAGAAACTCCGACTTCGCGCGGTTTGCCTTTTCGGCGACGTGTCGTGCCTCCTCCAGCGACGCGTTCGCAGCCTGAAGATCATCGGCCTGCTGCTCGAGCTCCGTGGCTTGCGCTTCCAACTCCTCCGCCTGCTCTCGAAGCTGGGCATTGACCAGTTCGAGCTCCGCGCTGTGATCCATCAGCTTCCCGTTGGCCACCTGGAGCTCCGCGCGTGCGTCGCGGGCCGCGAGCAGCGCATCCTCGAGCTGCCTGCGTGCCCGATCAAGCGCCGTCATCAGTACGGTCGCACGATCCGCCGATTCCCGGGCCTGCCGGACCTTCGTAATCGCGAGCGCTACTGCCCGCTCTCCGCGAAACGTCGCCGCCAGGAGCGGGAGCAGTACACGGAAGGACGACACGTCAACGGCACCCTTGGCCGTGCCCAGCAGTACGGCAACGACATCGCTACCCTCCGCATATCCCACCGCCGGGCACCACTCATCGGGCGCGCCGAGCGGCAGCTTGTCCTCATGGGTACCGCGCGTCACGCATGTCGCGAGAAAATTCTGCCAGAGCTTCCCGTTCGGAAGCGTCTGCGGGAATCCCGCCGCCGGCAAAAGCAGCTCTACCTCGGCGTCGCGAATGAAGATGAGCAGAGCGTCCGCGCCGAGCGTCGACGCCAGTGCGTCGGCAGCCGCCTGCCGGCGGTCGGGCTCCGCGAGAGCGGCGACGCAGCGGAGAAGTTCGAGACTCACATCCGAAGACGGATCGGCTCGAGCCGGCCGCTCTGTACGCGTCAGTCCGGAAATACGCACACGACCGCTGTGCAGTTGTGAAAACCACTGAACTGCCCATCGGCGCGCACGATCTGTCCGTAGGAATTGAAGCCGGCGAAGTGCGCCGTCCCGAGCTCCTTCGCTACGGCGTCCAGCTCATGGCCGAAATCCTGGCCGAGGCGAAGGCGCGTGGCAACGCAGTCGAAGAAGAGGGCGCCCTTCGCGGTATGTCCGCCGCGCTCGACCTGCTCGATCGCATCGCGGGTGGCGCTGGCAGCGGCTTCGGATGCGGAAGCTGCCTTCGTTGACATGATATGCGCCGTGGAGCCGACGGGTACCTCCGCTGCGCACATGACTCCACCGTCGGAGTTCACGCCGAGCGGAACGCGGAGCTTGTGACCGTCCTCGGTATGGACGCCCACAATGTTGTGCAGGAAGAAAGGCAGCGGATCATCGCGATCGAAGCGCTGGTCCGTCGTCTCCGCGTGCTCCTGAAAGGCATCGACTGCTGGCGAGACGTTCAGGCTCACGACACACGATTGCGCAGCTTCCGTCACACGCAGCGAGCTGCCCGAGGGAACCCACCCATGGCGCGCTCCGATTCCGATCGGCTTGTTCGACAGGATCTCCAGCGCGACCGCGGCATTGGTGCATGCCTCGGTCCCGAGGAAAACGTGAGTCTTCGAGAAGTGGCCATCGTCGCCCGCACCGCCCCCTGCAAACTGGTACATCCCTCCGGTCAGCAGCGTGAGCTGGTCGACGAGCTCCTCGGCACGCCCGGCCAGCGCGTCCACGAGAATCAGCGCGGTGCGATGGCGAAACTCCGCCGACTCGAGGCCTTCGAAGGAGTCGACGAGCCCGTGCGCGGCCTCCTCGATCCCATCGGAGAGGTTCCGGGCCAGCGTTGCGCGGAAGCGCATGTCGGGCGCGCGCAAGGCGATGGCCGAGGTCCGCCCCGTACCGAAGCTCTCCGTGGTGAACTCGCCGGCCGATGAGCAGCCGATGAGAGCCCCGGGCCTGCAGCCCTCGGAAACGGCGCGGAGAAGCGCCTCGTATTCGTTCGTGGACGACGCGAAGACGATCACGGCGTCCGGGGTTGCGCCATCGAGCTGCTTCAGGATCTGGGCGGAGAGATCCTCTCCTGCCTCGCGGTCGAGGAGACCTGTCGAGGCGGTGGCAATGTCCGTCATTCTACGACACACATCCGAGGGGGGAGGGAGACCGGGTTTGCCGATCGCGCGCCGGCCCGAACACCCCTCCAAGTGCAAGAAGTTCGCCCAACGCCCGACCCATCAGTCCGGCAGGATGACCTCGACCATGAGCGGAAGATGATCGGACACGCGCGTGCCCAGCGGTTCCGCCCTGCTGCAGCGCATGCCCTCGCCGAGATAGAGGTAGTCGATTCGCTTTATCAGGGAGTCAGTGCGGAAGGTGAGCCCCTCCCCGAGCCCGCACTCGCGGTGCGCATCGCGCAAATCCGCCGCGCGCAGCGTCGCCTGCACCTCGCTTTCCGGGGTGGAGTTCAGGTCGCCGCCCAGCAGCACCAGGCGCGTCGTGCGCTTCGCGTCGCCGACCAGCATGGACAGCGTCCGCACCTGCTGAAGCCGCCAACGGTCGTCGCGCGATGCATCGATGTGCGTGTTGAACACCGTGATCGTCCCGTACGGCGACATCACCTCGGCACGCAGCGCACCGCGCGGCTCAGGCGACCTGGCGGAGGCCGAGTCGCGCAGGTCGACCGGCAGGGTGAAGAGCGTGTCGGTCGCGATCGGCCAGCGCGAGAGAATCGCAATCCCGTACTTCCCGCCATCGTAGTCCAGCAGACTTCCGAACGCGACATGAAAGCCGGTGTGCTGCGCGAGCACTGCGGGCTGATCGGTGTTCGCCGAGCGGCGCGTTCGCTGGTCCACCTCCTGGAGCAGCGCGATGTCGGCGCCGGTCTCGCGAATCAGCGACGCGACGGCAGCCAGGTTGTCCACGCCGGTGGCGTCCTTCCCGGCGTGGATGTTGTAGACGAGGACGCGCACGGTTCGCGCAGGCGCAGCACCGCCCACGAACGGCGCAGGCGTGCACCGTGCGAGCGCGAGACCGAGGCAGATCGCGGCCGAGAGAGCGATGACGCGGCCGCGCATCCCCGTCACCGAAATCGCGGCAGCTGCCAGATCTCGACCCGGTCGAGCGCGATGAACGGTACCGCAACCCGGCTGCGTCGCGTGTCGACGGCTATGTCTGCCGGCCGACCCCCGGTGCGGATGATCGGCCTTCCAATTCCGCCGGCGAAGAGGTGAAGGCTGGTATCCGCCTGGCTCGCGACGAGCAGCAGGCCGCCTCCCAGGACCTCGACGCCATCGAACCGTCCGCCAGGGCTGCGACCGACCTCCGTCAGCGTAGTGGTGCCCGGAATCCAGCCGTGGATGACAGAGGCGCCGCCGTAGGGCACGATGATGAAGCGGCGCGTGGCGGCATCCCAGGTGATGCCGTTGGGCGATCCCAGCGCACTGTCCGCGAGGGCGAGCGTGGCGACGCCCCCCGCGATGCGATAGATGCGATTGCGGCCGGTGTCGGTCACGTACACTCCATCGGGCCCGCCGGACACGTCGTTGAGAAACCCGACCTCGAACGCCGCGAATGATGCGGTCACGAGGGGCGCTCCAGTGCGCCGATGAAAGCCGCGCACCGCATCGGCATCCGCCACCCAGAGCGTGTCGCCGACGATCGTCATGCCGCGCGGAGCATGCAGGGTGACGCCGCCCGACCCGCCCGCGATGAAGCGGAGCTGGTCGAGCGCACCGTCGGGACGCATCCGGCTGATGAAGCCGTTGTTGTCGGTGGCGGAGGAGCTGCCGCTGCCGAAGTTGCTCACGAAGTAGACGTCCTGATCCGCGTCGTATCGCACCGCTTCCGGCCCCGTGAAGCCGCCAGTGGTGACGACCAGAGACGGCGTCAGAACCATCCCGGACTCGGCCACCGCCGGATCGGAGCTGGTCGTGCCGCTCTGCGGCGGGGTCGCGCAGGCGCCGGTCAGGAGCCCGGCGAGCAATGCAGCGAAGAGCGAGCGCATCATGGTTCTTCTCCTGTTTTGCGTCCGGATTGGGGATCTCCGCGGCGCCTCATGTGAAGTCCGGGCTCTGCCAAAAGGTGCGAGCGGGCGTCGTCCGTCGTAATATTGCCTCATGACGCCGATCCCGCTTCGCCTCATCCCCCTTGTCATCGCGGGCACCATGGCCGCCGGCTGCCGCACCGTGACGCCGGCCACGCCACCCGCCACCCCGGACCCCGTGTCTGTCACGCCGGCGGCACCGATTGGTTCCCTCACACGTGCGCATCGGCGCTGGGTGGACAGCACCCTCGCGACGCTCTCGCTCCGCGATCGGGTCGCGCAGATGGTGATGGTCTGGTCGCTTGGCGACTACACCAACTCGCGCGATGCGACGTACGCCCAGCTCGTTCACTGGGTGGAGCAGGACCGCGTTGGAGGGGTGGCGATGTCGCTCGGAACGCCGATCGAGGTCGCGGCCAAGCTCAACGACCTGCAACGGCGCGCGCGCGTACCGCTGTTGGTCGGCGCGGATCTGGAGCCGGGGCTCGGGCGGCTGGAAGGTGGGGTGTTCACGCACTACATGCTCGAGGCCGGCGGCGCGACGGTGATGCCTCCGGCGATGGCGATCGCCGCAACGGGACGCGACGAGGATGCCTACGAGGCTGGACTGATCATCGCGCGCGAGGGACGCGCCGCGGGCATCCACATCAACTTCGCTCCGGTGGTGGACGTCAACAACAATCCCGCCAACCCGGTGATCAACACGCGGTCGTTCGGCGAGGATCCGGAGCACGTCGCACGCCTCGCCGACGCCTTTGTGCGCGGAACACAGAACGGCGGGATGCTCGCTACGGCGAAGCACTTCCCCGGGCATGGCGACACCGACGTCGATTCACACGTGGGGCTCCCTGTCGTGAGCGCCACCAGTGCGCGGCTCGACAGCGTCGAGCTGGTGCCCTTCAGAGCGGCGATTCGCGCGGGCGCGGCTCTGGTGATGACCGCACACATCGCGCTCCCCGCGATCGACGGCAGCGGAGTCCCGGCCACCCTCTCGCCGCAGATCCTGACGAGCCTGCTGCGCGACACCCTCGGATTCGCCGGCGTGACGATCACGGATGCGATGACCATGGAAGGCATCGGCGAGGGCTATTCCACCGAACGGAGCGCTGTCCTCGCCGTGAACGCGGGCGCCAACATCCTGCTCAAGCCCGGCGACCCGACGCGCGCGATCGACGGTGTCGTCGCCGCGGTGGAGCGCGGGGAGATCCCAGCCTCGCGAATCGACAGCGCCGCGCGTTATATCCTGGAGCTCAAGGCGCGCGCGGGGCTCTCGATCTCGCCATTCGTGTCGCTCACCGCGCTGCGTGAGATCGTGGGCTCGCCGGAGCACCGGGCGACCGCGGCCGACATCGCCTCGCGCGCGATCACGCTCGTTCGGGGCGGTGATGGACTCGTCCCCCTCCCGGTGGAGGGTCGTGTCCTCGTGGTGCAGTACGCGCCCGAAACGGAGCTCCGCGCCGGGCGGATATTCGGAACCGCCCTTCGCAACGGCCGGCGTGCAGCGCGCTCCGCGTCGGGCGCTCCTGCCGCCGGCGAGCGGGCCGTAACGACCATCGCGCGACTCACTCCCGCCGCCACGGGCGACATGCTCGACTCCCTCGGCCGCATCGCGGACTCGAGTGATGTCGTGGTGATCACGGCCTTCGTCAGGCGTGTAGAGGGCGAGGGCAGGTTTGCCGTGCCGCCGCACGTCGCATCGTGGATCGACTCGGTTGCCGCGCGCAGGCCGGTCGTCGTCGTGGCGTTCGGAAATCCATACCTGATCCGCCAGTTCCCCAACGTCGGCGCCTACGTCGCGACTTTCGGCGTGAGCGATGATCTCGAGCGTGCCGCGGTTCGCGCGCTGCTCGGGCAGGCGGCGATGACCGGGCGCCTCCCGGTCTCGCTGCCCGGATTCTTCTCCCGGAGCGTCATCGAATGACCTGGGTCGAGACGCGCAATCCGCTCGAGGATGACGGTCCGCTGCGCGCCACCTTCGAGGCTGACGCGTTCCCGAAGGTCGCGATCGGCGAGAACGTCGGTGGAGAGGAGCGGCTATTCTACTCCACCTCGTCGATCGAACGCGGCCAGTCCTTGCCGAGGAGGCGCGACAACGCCCGGTCGGCGAGGAGCCGGCCGCCCGTCTGGCATCGCGCGCAATAGTTGGTCTCGTTCGACGCATACCTGATCCGCTGCACTCGCGATCCGCAGGCCGGGCACGGCTCACCGAAGCGGCCGTGCACAGCCATCCCTTCGCGAAAGGCCGTCACCTTCTCGGGGAAGCCCTCGCCCACCTCGACGCGCGTGCGGTCGGTCCACTCGATGAGTGTCGTGCGGGTGGCCTCGTGGAGCCGCGCGATCTCCTCGTCGGTGAGCTTCGTGGAGTGGGTGATCGGCGACAGGCGCGCGCGGTGGAGGATCTCGTCGGAATAGGCGTTGCCGATCCCACTGAACAGTCGCGGATCGGTGAGCGAGCGCTTGAGGGTGTGATTTTCCGTCCTGAGCCGCTCGGCGAACGCATCGAGCGACGACTCCAGCGGCTCGATACCGCCGCGATCGAACTGCGCCAGCGCGTCGGTCCCGCTCACCAGGTGAATCGATGCACGCCGGGATGATCCGGCCTCGGTGAGCAGCAGGCGGCCGTGCGGGAAGTCGAACGCGGCGAGAGTATGACCCCGGGGAAGCTTGCCATCTCTGCTCCGCCACTTGAGCCGCCCCGCGATCATCAGGTGGATGACGACGAACATCGCGCCCTGTGTCTCGAGGACGATCCGCTTGCCGATCCGCCGCGATCCGATGACCCTGCGGCCTGCGAGCTCCGCGGGCGCGGGCGACACCGACCGGAGCACGAAGGGATTCAGGACGTGGATGTGCTCGAGCGGCTGGCGCGCCAACAGCGCATCCAGCCGCTCGAGGTATATCGCGATGTCCGGGATCTCCGGCATTCGTTGAGCGGTCGCCAGTCGACCGCTTTCGGGTGTCAGTCCTTCGGCGGGCCCGGGTCGGCCAGCGCGCCGCCGCTTATGCCCGACCCGAACGCGGGCGACGTCACCTTGCCCGTGGTCATGTGAGGCGGATTGGTCGCCTTGTCCCGGTCCTCCAGAGCATCGGCATCGCTCGGCTGAACGCGCTTCCGATCGGTGAGCTTCTCGCTCGAGGCCGTTCCGCCGACGAGCTCCTCGGTGTCGCTCGGTGCGTCGCCCTGCCTGTCTGCCTGCTTGTCGTCGTTGTTCATTGGGGCTCTCCTGCTCATGTGGACCGCATACAAGCGCAGGAGCCGTGCCTTGGATCCTGCCAGAGCCCAGAGCCCACCGACCATTGAGCCATAAGACCGGTCCTGTAGCGGATCGTCGATGGGCTTTGGGCGATAGTCGATGGATCCTGCCAAAGCCCAGAGCCCAGAGCCCACCGACCATGAGCCATAAGACGGGTCCTATAGCGGATCGTCGATGGGCTTTGGGCGATAGTCGATGGACTTTGCGGACGTCCCGCTCCCAAGACCGTTTCGCGAGGCCCCCTCGACAGCGGGCGACCGCGCCGTACAGCTTCGTGTCCGACACGGGCCGGACCCATTTCGCCGATCCAACCAGGCTCCCACTCATGAGACATCCGCAGTCCGTTCTGCGCCTCTGGTTCACCTTCGAGGACCGCGTCGATCGTCGCACCTACTTCATCCATGGGCTCGCCCTCATGGCGGTGAAGTACGCGGTCGATGCGGCCTTCATCTGGATCGTCCTCGGAAGATTCTGGACGCCTGCGGACTATCTGAGCACCAGCGTCGCCACCTCCGGGCGGCTCGGCAGCGCGTCGATGCCGGTCATCGTGACGCTCGGACTGTGGACGCTCCCATTTCTGTGGATCGGCGTCAGCATGAGCATGCGCCGCGCGATCGATGCGGGGTGGTCGGGATGGCTCTGTGTTTTCTTCTTCGTCCCGTACGTGAACTACCTGTTCATGGTCGTGATGTGCCTGCTCCCGACGAACCATCGCGCCCCAGCGCCGGTTGAGTCACCCCGCGCATACGAAGACCGGTTGCCGAGTGCGCTGCTCTCCATTGGCGCGGGTGCGGGGATCGGCATGCTCGCCATCGCTGGTGTGGTTCTGGGACTCGAGAGCTACGGAATCACGATCTTCTTCGGGACGCCCTTTGTCGTCGGCGCCGTCACTGCATTCCTCTTCAATCGGCGGTACCCGGCGCGTCTCGTCGAAACGATGCAGGTCGT
>JBGTMW010000568.1:0-2962 GCA_041743365.1 Gemmatimonadaceae bacterium | reverse complement strand
GGGCCACTGGCGCACGCGACGGCGGCGGCGTGAGCGGGACTGCGTCGCGGAACTCCAGGAGCGAGGAGTCGAGCGACGCCATTGTCAGGTCGCGCTGAAGCGCGCTGTCGGTGGCGAGCGAATCGTCGTCGGTCCCTCCGCACGCCGATGCGACGGTGGATGCGACGAAGATGACGAGCGCTGCGGCGAAGCGAGTGTCGGCGAAGGCGCGCATGGTCCCGGATCTCGAAAGGGCTGCCTGCAATGAGCTTCGCACCGTAATACCCGCGGGGCTCGCCGGGGTTCGCCTTGACCTCCGCCCCGGGGACCCGCAGCATTGGCCGCATGGCCCGGGCCTCCAACGCGCTCCGCGTGATCATCGTCGACGATGAGCCCCTGGCTCGCCGCCGCCTCCGGTCGCTCCTCGCCGGGGAGGCAGATGTCGAGATAGTCGGGGAGTTCGGCAACGGACGCGATGCCGTCCGGGCCATAGTCGCGGAGCGGCCCGACCTCGTCTTCCTCGACATTCAGATGCCCGAGCTCGACGGCTTCGGAGTTGTGCGGGAGGTCGGGATCGAAGCCATGCCGGCGGTCATCTTCGTCACTGCCTACGACGAGCACGCCCTCAAGGCGTTCGAGATTCACGCCCTGGACTACCTCCTCAAGCCCGTGGATCGGGAGCGGTTCGCGGCCGCCCTTCGTCGGGCGAAGACTCACGCAATCGCCGACGGAGGCCGAGGGCTCCACGAGCGCCTCGACGCGGTGCTCGCCGAGCTCGCCCGCCAGGGGCGCGAACCGCAGCGTGTAGCCATTCGAAAGGATGGGCGGATCTTCCTCGTGCGCCCCGAGGACATCGACTGGCTCGAGGCCGACGGGAACCATGTGCGCGTGCACGTGGGGAAGGAGTCTCACGTCATTCGGGAGACGCTCGGCAACCTGGAGGAGCGGTTGCCGCAGCGCGCGTTCATGCGGATTCACCGCTCGACCATCGTGAACATCGCGCGGATCCGCGAGATACAGGCCTGGTTCCAGGGCGACTACGTCCTCCTGCTGAACGACGGCACGCGCCTCACGTCGGGGCGCACCTACCGCGACCAGGTGCGCTCGCTCTTCGAGCAGGTCTGATCGGGCGAAGCCGGTCACGCTCACTCCGGTCCTGCCGCGGTTCGTCACGCCCTGCGCGGCGCTCATCTCAAGATCGTTTTCTCCGCTTGCGGCGGCGCGTACACTCGCCGTGGGAATTCCCGCCCCGGCGCGTTGGCGCCGGAAGGCGCACGTCATTCCACTCCGAGGGATATCATGCGAGTGTCCGGTTTTCTGCTGATCTGTGCGTTCATCGCGACAGCGTGCGGCGGGGGGAACGGTGGAACAGGGTCGCCCGTGGTCGCCAGCCTGGCGATCTCTCCCGGCGCGATCGATACCTTCTATTCCCGGGGACTCACGCAGCAGCTCAGCGTACAAGCAAGGGATGGCGCGGGCAACGTGGTCGCCAACGCCGCGATCTCCTTCGCGACCGGAAGCCAGACCGTCGCTACGGTGAGCACAAGCGGGCTGGTGACCGCACAGGACAACGGCAAGACGAATATTACGGCGTCGTCGGGGTCGGTGTCGAAGGCAATCGAGGTGAATGTCCGGCGCAGGATCATGTCGATCACCGTCACCCCGACGACGCGCACTCTCACGCCCACCCAGACGCAGGCGCTTACCGTTCGAGCCCTCGATGCGCTGACGAACGAGGTTACCCCGGCTCCTGCACCGACCTTTGTGTCGAGCAACACCAGCGCCGCGACCGTGAACGGCACGGGAGTGGTGACGGCCGTCGCGGAGGGAACCTCGACGGTCACCGCCTCGATGGTCACGGTCGACGGAACGCGGACCGCGGCGTCGGCGATCACGGTAGCCACGATCCCGGGGACCGCCGACGTCAACCTCCTCGGCGCGACATTCAGCCCGGAATCCGTGGACATCACTTCCGGCGGCAATGTGCGCTTCATCAACAACTCGGGAGTGGAGCACAACGTCACCTTCGCTACCCTCACCGCGAACAACATCCCGAACCACACGACCGGC
This sequence comes from Gemmatimonadaceae bacterium, assembly GCA_041743365.1. GTDB lineage: Bacteria > Gemmatimonadota > Gemmatimonadetes > Gemmatimonadales > Gemmatimonadaceae > JANPKQ01. Next base: position 913 of record JBGTMW010000568.1, on the reverse strand, counting down.
ACAAATACGAGGACATTCGGCTCCGCCGGCTCGTTCGCGTATTCGTGCACCCTTCACGCGGGGATGAACGGCACCGTGGTCGTTCACTGATTCGCCATCCGCCGACGCCGTCCATGCCCAAGGAGCCGGAGCCGGCTTCCCTCGCCGCCGCCGCCGTGACCACCACGTCCGTACCATCCGATGCGCCCGTGGCCGCCTTGGAGCCCGAGACCTTCGCCATCGACAGTGCCCGCTCCTCGGTACGGTTCGCGGTACGCCTAGTCGGTGTCTCCACGGTGCGCGGGATATTTCGGACGCTGGCCGGCGACATCCGCCAGTGTCCCGACGCGCGACGATGTGGCGTCGAAGTGAGGGTGGACACCGGCAGCATCGAGACGGCGAACCGCCTGCGCGACCGTCACCTCCGCAGCGCACACTATTTCGATGTCGAGCGATTTCCGGAGATGGCCTTTCACGCGCTGACCATCGAGCGACGGGACACCGGCATCTTCATCACGGGACCGCTCACCATTCACGGCGTCACGCGGGACGTCGAGGTCACGATGCACCGCGTTCGCGCCCGCGACTCGGTCACCCGGACAGCCGACGACGCCCGCATCCGGTTTCGAGGACGGTTCACGCTGAACCGTGCCGACTTCGGCGTTCGTGGCAGGGGACTGATGCGAATCGCCGATGGCCTGATCGGGCGGAACGTCAGCTGCGAGGTGGACATCGAGGCGGTGCGCTAGCCGCGGATCGTCGCGCGAGGGCATCTCGGCCCGCACCGCAACGGTCAACGGCACCGAGAGGATCGTCGTCAGCGGTGCCCAACTCGAGCACACGGACGCGATCCTCTGCGAGACCTTGCCTCCGTCCGCGTCTCCCGCCATATCAGCGGGATGCTGAACATCGACCTTGCAGGCCGGCGCGCACT
>JBGTMW010000567.1:0-5221 GCA_041743365.1 Gemmatimonadaceae bacterium | reverse complement strand
CAGCAGCACCAGGTCTCCGGCACCGAGCGCCCGCTTGAGACCGGTGGGGTTCTCGCCCTCGGCCAGCAGGTCGGCAAGGGGCTTTCGCGCGAAAAGTGATCTCATCGGCGAGCTCGAGGGAGGAATGGCCGCGCGAGCGCGGCGGGCGGGAACGAAAAAGCCGCGGCAAGATAGGACCGGCGCGCGGCAATGGCTAGGACGATTCGACCCGCGAAGCTAGTAGACCTTGAACTCCATCGTCGCCGTTGCTCGAATCGGAACTCCGTCGAGCGTAGTCGCTGGTCGAAAGCGCATCTCGGCGAGCATTGCCCGGACTTTTCGATTGTAGTCCCGGTCTCCCGACTCGTTGAACTCGATCTTGAGCACCTTGCCCTTCTCGTCGACATCGAAATGCACGACGAAGGTGTAGGGGGTGATTCGGTCCGGTGCTACCGGGGGGATGAACACCACCGTGGGGTCCGGAGGGCGGATGTTCCCCGCTCCGCCCCCGGTGCCGGGGCCCATGCCGGATCCCCGACCCGTCCCGATCCCGGAGCCAACTCCTCCTCCGGTGCCGGGACCGAACCCGGCGGTGCTGTCGTTGCCGCTTCCGCCCCCTGTCCCGGGAATGATCGAGGCGGGGCTTGGTGACGGCGTTGCCAGCGCCGGATCAGTCGTCAGGTTCGGCGCAATGGTGGCCGGAGGCGGCGGAGGCGTGACCACCGGCTCCGGCGGAGGGATCACCGGCTCGGGAGGTGGTACGGGCTCCGGGGGCGGAACCGGATCGGGGAGCGGTGGAAGCAGTTGTTCGGGCTCCGGCAACAGCTCGGGTATGGCATCGGGCCCGATGTCGATGTACCGGATGCGCTCCTCGACCGTCGGTGGGCCTCCGGTCCCCCCGAATCCACCGCCACCACCTCCAGCAGGCCCTGGCCCGCCACCGCCCTCCCCTGCCTCGAGAAGATTCTGGTTGGCAACGAACGCGGGAGCCAGAAGCACCAGGAGGAGGAGTGCGTGGAGAAGGATCGAGATTACCGGTCCACGCCACCAGCCTTCAGCCGAGGTCGGCAGGCCGATAGGCGGGCGGTAGGGCGGACGGAAAGAGGATTTCGAAGGTTCGGCGCTACTGTCGTCCAATGATGCTCACCTTGGCTGGCGACCGTACAGTCTGGATTCAGGCCCCCTGCGCGACTGTGCGCGCGCGAGAGCCCCATGGTAATACGGCGGACGCCCCCGAAGGTTCGCCCGCCGCTTCCCCACCAGGCCAGACGACCCTGGAAGCCTTACGTCCCTGGTGCGTCCTTTGGCGCTGCCCCGATCACGAGAACTCCCGCGCCCCGGGCCTGGTCCATCGCCCAGATCACTTCCTGGTATTTCACCATTGGATCGCCCTTGATGAAGATGATCTTGTCCGGGCGACCTTCGTAGATCGTCTTCAGCTCGTTCAACAGCGTGGCCTTCGTGACTGCCTTCTTGTTGATGGCGTACTGCTCGTTGGGCATCACCTCGAGCACGATCTGCGTGCTCGCCTGCGGCGTCGACACCTGTGCCGGATTCGGATCCGGCAGCTGGAGATCGATCGCCCGACGCGACATCGGGATCACCATCATGAAGATGATGAGGAGCACGAGCAGGACGTCGATCATCGGCGTCATGTTCGGCTCGCTGGTGAGTCCCGCCGCCGAACCACCCGCTGACATGGACATTAGCGACTACCTCCCGTGGGCGGGATGTCACCCACGACGGTAGATTCGGTGTTGGGCGTCTGCTCGCTGATCATGCCGGTCTTGCGAACGCCCGCCTCCGCCGCGATCGCCATCGCATCCTGGATCTTCCCGTATTCGAGATCCTTGTGTGCCTTGATGTAGAGAATCTTGTCGACGGTGCGAACGTCGAAGATCGCCTTGAGGTTGGTCAACAGAACCTCGGGCTTGATCGGCTGCTTGTTCAGGTAATACGTTCCCGCTGCGTCGATGCCGAGCACCTGATCCTCATCCTCCTCGGGCTGCGACTTCAGGTTGATTCCCTGCGGGGGAATCGCGTTGAAGCCCGCCGTGATCGTCGGAATGACGATCATGAAGATGATCAGGAGCACGAGCATGACATCGATCAGCGGCGTCACGTTCGGCTCGGCCTTGACGCCGCCGGCAGCGCCTGTGGACATCGCCATTGGAAAACCTCCCTTAGCGCGTGAGCGCTACTGCGAGATCGGGTTGCTGCCGCTGGCGTTCGTGTTAAACTCGCGCGTGAAGCGCGACCGACCGAAGTCGCCGCTGACGCCCTTGATCAGGTAGTCGATCATCTCCTTGGAGACGTAGGTCATCTCGGCAACGAGATTGTCGATCTTCGTCTGGAAGTAGTTGTAGAGCCACACCGCGGGAATGGCGACGAGGAGACCGAACGCGGTCGCAACCAGCGCCTCGGCGATACCGGCCGAGATCGCGGAGAGCCCGCCCGAGCCGGTGTTGGCCATACCCGTGAAGGAGTTCACGATGCCCATTGTCGTTCCGAGGAGTCCGACGAACGGGGCCGTGGAACCGGTCGTCGCGAGAAGCGCGAGCCCGCGCTTCAGCTCCGTCACGATCAGCAGCATGTTGCGCTCGATGGCCCGCTCGGCCGAGTTGATGTCGGCGACGGTGACGGAGCCAACCTGGATCAGCGGCTTCACTTCGCCGAGCGCGCCGCCGAGCACCCGGGCGACGTGGGACTTCTTGTAGCCTTCGGCCAGCTTGATCGCCTCGGTGAGGTTGTCTTCCTCGAGGAACTGGGAGAACTCGGGCGCGAAGCGGCGGGTTTCCGCCTGCGCCTTGCGCAGGTTCCACCACTTGCCGATGGCGACCGAGAGGGACCACACCGACATGATCGAAAGAACCAGCCAGATGAACTTCGCGAACAGGGGCATGTGCTCCCACAGGTACCCAATACTCATATTCATGACTGTCGTCTCCCCTGAGTAGGCTTACTTGTCGAGCCGGAATTCAAACGCCTGCTGCACCCACATCTTGACCTTCCTCCCACCGACTTCGGCGGGAATGAATCGCATCCTGGGCAGCGCCGTCCGCACTGCCGCCGTGAACAGCTCGTGGTCGGACTCGAGGGCCTTGAAGGTGCCGGGCTCCGCGCGACCGTCTGTGTCCACGACGAACGTCGCCGTGACACGGCCCTGCACATTGGCGGACTTCAGAACCGACGGGTACGTCGGCGCGCCGCTTCCCGAGATCGCGATGGCGGGCTTCTCGACCTGGAATTCGTAGAGCGGTGCGTCCGTAATCACAGGACCCGTTCCGCCCTCGACACCCTTCGCGAGACCACCGGCCACGCCTTTGCCGGAGAAATCAGCCTCGTTGGTGATGCTCTTGGTCAGATCGATGTCCGGGATGACGTCCGGGATGTCGATAGGGGCGGTGAGCACCTGGAAGCCCTTGGGCGGCGGCGGGGCCGCGGCGACATCGGGCGGGGGCGGAGCCTTCTCCTCGGGCGGAGGCGGCTCGTCCTTCGGCTTGACCTCCTCCATGAACTCGACCTTCTCGTCTCTCACCGCCTCGACGATCTCATCGGCGCGCGATGTCGCGTACACCGCGCCGACGATCAGGACAGTGTGCAGAACCACGCTGAAAGCGGCCGAGCCTGCGCTTCGCTGCTTCTTGGGCTTGGACTCGAGGAGCTCGTTGAACATGTCGTCATTCCTGTTCGGGTGGCGTTCGAGCGTTCGTCTTGCTTAGCCTACTGCGAAAAAAGTACCCACGCGAAGTGAGAACGGAATGACGGAAAGATTAAGAATCCGTGAAGAAATGCGCGGGGCTCACGCCGCCGACGTTGCCTCGTCGCCCGTCGAGCCCGCCTCTGGGTCGGCTGACTCGACATCCGGGAGGGGCACGCCAGAGTCCGGCAGCTCCACGGACTGCAGTGGAAGCGAAACGACGAACGTACTTCCCCGCCCCAGTCGGGAGCTGGCCGTGAGAGTCCCCTCGTGCGCGCGTGCGATCCACTGGCTTATGGCGAGACCGAGCCCGAAACCGCCGCGTTCGTCGGACCACTCTCCGTCGGGTCCCTGCACCCGCCGCGACCGGGCGCGGTCGGCCCGGTAGAAGCGCTCGAAGATGTGCGGGAGATCTGCGGCGGAGATGCCGATCCCCGTGTCGCGCACCGTGAAGGTGACGCAGTCCAGGCGCGTGCTGAGGCTGATCTCGACCCGACCCCCTTGCGGCGTGTACTTGATGGCGTTGGTCACGAGGTTGAGAAAGAGCTGGCGCAGGCGGGTGCGGTCGCCCATCACGACCGCGTTCTCGACGACGGGCATGGCGACGGTCAGGCCGGCGTGCTCGCCCAGGATCTGGGCGGTCTCGAGCACCTCCCTCACCAGTGGCTCCATCTCGATGGGCTCGCGATGGAGGTCGAAGCGGCCCTCATCGGCACGAGCCAGCGTCAGGAGGCTCTCGACGAGGTCCGCCATTCGCGCGGTCTCGTGCAACGCCTCCTCGAGTGCGACGAGCTGCTCGGTCTCGGTGACCCTGGGGCTCATCGCCCGTTCCACATCGGCTCGCAGCACGGTGAGTGGGGTCTTGAGCTCGTGGCTCGCGTCCGCAGTGAAGCGACGAAGGGCGTCGAAGGATGTCTCGAGCCGGGACAACATCGCGTTGAGGGTCGCACTCAGGCGTGCGAGCTCGTCCGTCGTGTCGCCGACCGCCAGGCGGCGATGGAGACTACGCCCGTCGGTGATCGCGGCGAGGTCGTTGATGATCCGTTCGATGGGCTGGAGAGCCTGGCCAGCGATGGCATACGCCACGGCCACGGAGATCAGGAGAATTATGGGAGCGATGGCAAGCATGGTCCCGACGAGCTCGCGTATCCCCAGCATCAGCGCCCGCATGGGGACTCCCACGATCACCCTGAGCTGAATGGCCGGGTCGGGATACGACTGGATCGCTACCAGGTATTTCTCGTTGCGCAGGGTGACGACGGCGGAGGTGGCGCGCTGTCGCACGGCGGGGAGCCCGAGAAAGAACTCGTCGAGTCCGGCCTGATCCCCGCTGAGCTCCTCGGACACGAAGAGAATCCGGCCGTCTACACGCGAGTCGACGAAGACGTAATCCGGGAGGGCGGTGAGCTGCCGCTGAACCTCTTCGGCGAGCCGCGGGGCGGTGTCCCGCGAGGCGGGCTGCGCTTCGGTACCGGTCGCGGGGGGAACGGTGAAGAGCTCATTGCGCTCGGCTGCGTCGCGCAGGATTGCGATTGCTTCGCC
>JBGTMW010000566.1:0-3640 GCA_041743365.1 Gemmatimonadaceae bacterium | reverse complement strand
GAGGGGCGGCCATGTCCCCCCGACCCACACCGACGAGGGCGATCGTCCTTCGCGAGACCGCAGGGCAGATCGCGGATCAGAGCTACGACATGCTTCGGGGCGTCGCCTTCAACGGCGGGGCGCGCGACGAGCAGATCGACGAGGCAGTGCAGCAGGGGTTTGCGCAGCTGATGAGCGCCTTCCCCGGCGATCCGGCGGACCTGGTGGGCGTTCGCCGGTACCTCGTACGGTGCGTGCAGTCGTCCGTCTGGAAGATCCAACGGACCGATCGACGGCGGGAGCGCTGGCTGGTAACCGACAACGATCGCGATCGCCTCGATCAGCGGGCGGGCGATGGCGTGCGCGCCCAGGGCGTCGACCTGGGTGAGCCCGTCGAGCGGATCCTCGCTCAGGAGGCGTTCGCGGACGCCCGCGAACTTCTTCAGCGGCTTCCCGAGGAGTGGGCGGCCGTGTTGCTCCTGAACGCCGCGGGGTACGGGACCGCGGAGATCGCGGACAGGCTGGGGCTGTCGACCCGGCAGGTGCGAAAGCGCGTCGAGAAGGCGAACGCCCGCCTTGACGAGCTGCGCCGTTGAAGGGGCGCCACGCCGTACCGCGGGGTTGAACGGGGTTGTGGCTCCCTTCGAGCGGGAATTGAGCGAGCGCGAGTGCGACTTCGCCGAGGCGCTCGCCGCCATGCACGAGCTGGTCGGCTCGGAGGTGAGCGTGTCGGTCTTGGGAGCGCGGCCGCAGAGGAGCGAGGTGACGCTCGCCTTCAGCGGATACGTCGAGCGTGGGCTCGAGCTGGGACCTCGAACTGACGACGCGGTCGGCTTCGACGTCGCCGGCGTCCTCGTCTGCCTCTCGGAGCGGACTCTTGAGAGCGCTTGGCGGTGTGAGTATGCGGCCGGCGCAGAGCGGTGGCTCGCCGTTGGCCTTCGCTTCTGCGGCGGTACGGAAGTGGAGATAGATCAGCTTCCGGCTGTGGGCGACGTCCAGCGCCTGTGGTGGCCCGAGGAGGGCGACGCATAGCTGCAGCTCTGGCGCGCGGGTGGGCGGGTACAAAACGGCCCGGGCTGCGACTAGGTATAGACGATGACGCAGCACGCGCCAACCCAGGCGACGATCGGGCGAAGCCCGCTGGCCGTGGTTCGTATCCCCCTACGCAGCAGTGCGGCGCGGGACTGGCAGATCGTGCACTGGGTGGCGCGCATGGGTGCGGTAACGGTCGGGCAGCTCCGGGCCCGCTTTGAGCTGGGGCGCACGGTGGCGTACCGACGGATCGCAGCCTGCATCGCGGCGGGCTTGCTGGAACGCATTGACACGCTGCGCGGTCAGCCCGCGTTGATCCGGTCAACGCGGCGAGGGTTCCGCTTCACCGGCGTGGGTCTGCGGATCGCTGAGATTCGGCCGGAGCTTGTTGGCCATTGGATCGCCTGCGCTGACGTCGCGCTCTTGCTGGAGGCGGAGTTCGGGCAGGGGGCCATTCTCAGTGAGCGGGAGATTCGGGCGCTTGAGACCGAAGAACAACGCGCGGTGGCGAGTGCGGTGCTGGGTGAACGGCCGGATGGGTCGAAGATCCTCCACAGGGCCGACCTCGCGGTGTACGCGCAAGGACAGGTCACTGCGATTGAGGTGGAGCTGACGCCCAAGTCTCCGCAGCGATTGGAGGCGATCGTGAGGGCGTGGCGCCGCACGCGCACGGTCGCCGGCGTGCGCTACTACGCGTGGCCAGGCGCCGTTTCAGCTGGCGTAGAGCGGGCGATCACGACGACCCACGCGGGCGCTCGCGTTGAAGTGAGAGCGCTCCCAGATTGCGCTGAGGCTTAGGAAGGAGTTCGAGATGGGCGGTTCGTTGATGACGGCGGCCGAGGTCGCAGAGCTGCTTGGGGTTCCGATCACCTGGGTGTACGAGCAGTCGAGGCGTGGTGGCATTCCGACGGTGACGCTGGGGCGCTATCGCAGATACCGCAGAGACGCGATCGAGGCCTGGGTAGAGCGGCTTGAGGGAGACTCGGTTGGCCGAACTAATCGGGGATTTCTGAGTTATCGCGGGCGTGCCGGCACGCAGATTCCGCACGATGCGAAGTTGTGAGGACGGTTCAGTGCGGGCCGTCCTGGCCGACCGGGACACTGCGGATGTGGGTCGTCGCTCATACGGAACCGGACAGCTCTTCACGAAGCGTGACGCCGGAGGCCGCGAGCACTGGTACGCGCGTTTCTATGTCGGCGGCAGTCGGCCGAAGCGGCGGATCGGCCTCAAGCGAGCGCCTGGGTCCTCCGAGGGCCTCACCCGTGCGCAGGCGGAGAAGAAGCTTCGGGCGCTGATGGAGACGGAGAGCCTTGCGATCGCGGCCGACAATCGGCTGGCGATCGAGTCGGCCGGCGCCCGATACCTGAGTCACCTGGAGAGCGTCATGAGCCGCAAGCCGTCGACGGTTGCGGACTATCGATACATCCTCGCCGGGCATCTGGTGCCGTTCTTCGGAGAGCGAAAGCTCGATCGCGTCGACGCCGATCTGGTCGCCGACTACATGACGCATAAGCGACGCGACGGCCTCGCGCCCAAGACGGTGGCGAACCACATGCGGTTCCTTCACGGGCTGTTCTCATTCGCCGTCAAGCGCGGCTGGATGGCAGTCAACTTGGTGGCGCAGATCGACCGGCCGCCGGCTGCCGGGGCGAACCCCGACATTCGCTTCCTCGAACTGCACGAGATTGACGCGGTGATCCGTGAGGTTCCGGACGACGAGAAGTTCACGTCGACGGACCGAGCGATCTACCTGACGGCCGCGATGACCGGCCTCCGCCAGGGCGAGCTCATTGCAATTCGGTGGCAGGACGTCGACTGGCAGGCTGGGCGCCTGCGAGTGCGCCGCAACTACGTCCGCGGCGAGTGGGGCACCCCGAAGTCGAAGCGATCAAGCAGGGCTGTGCCGATGGTCGATCGTGTCGCGCGGGAGCTCGAGCGTCACTTCGGTGAGTCGGCCTACCAGGGAGACGTCGATCTCGTCTTCTCTCACCCCGAGAACGGCAACGCTCTGGATGCATCGGCCCTCCGCAAGCGCTACAGCAGCGCCAGGAAGGCGGCAGGCGTCCGGTCGGTTCGCTTTCACGACCTCCGGCACACGTTCGGGACTCGAATGGCGGCAGCCGGGGTCCCGATGCGAACGCTCCAGGAGTGGATGGGCCACCGCGACATCCAGACGACGATGATCTATGCCGACTACGCCCCGAGCGCGCACGAGCGCGAGATGGCTGAGGCGGCTTTCCAGGGGCCCATTTCGGGGCCCAATCTGACCGAAACCGAGAGCACCTCAGATGCCCTCACACCGCATTAGCAAGCGGAATCAGACCCTGGCCGATCTCGCTCTCACGGGCTCATAACCCGAAGGTCGCGGCCCACGAAGGCGACAGTCCCGGGTTGTGGGCACTCGGAGCAGCGCTAGGTCGAGATCGTTATCTCGATGGCAGGACGGCAGAACACGAACGCGATCTTCCTTACCGGTAGGCCGGTCGCGTCCTCAATCGCGCGCCCGTAGATTTCAGCCTGCCCCGAGTGGTGCTCCTGCGCATGAACCTCGCAGCGCTCGGCGGGTACATCATCGGTCTTGAAATCCACGACCGAGATCCCGTCGTCGTCGTCGCGGAAGACGAGGTC
>JBGTMW010000565.1:0-2881 GCA_041743365.1 Gemmatimonadaceae bacterium | reverse complement strand
GCGTTCATCGCAAGCTAACGGCCGCGCCATGCCCCCGGAACGTGCGACGGGCCGCCCATTTTCAGGCGGCCCGTCGTCCACTGCTGCGTCGCGCTGAAGCGAAGGAGTCAGGCAGAGTTGTCCGAGGCCGATTCCGGATCCGAGACATGGTCCGCCTTCGGCACGCCAGTGGGCGCGACCGCCGATCCGTCGGTGCGGCTGCCACGGCCGGACTTTTTCGAGCGGGTTCGGTTTCCGGAGGTAATGTCCTCGGGGCGATCCACCGCTGCGCGGAGCGCTTCCTCGGCGCTGAGCCAGCGCTCCTCGAGCTTCGGCTTGGGATCGGCATGCCGGTCGAACTCGTCCGAAGTCCCCTGACGCCGCCGTCCCGTGCCGACCTGCTGACCCTCCCAATGAGCCTGGGCCAGCGCCGGGTCGCCGCTCTCGTAACGGCGCGCCGTATCGTCGAACGCCGACTCGTTCTCGCCCACCGTGATCCGATTGACGACAGTCTCGACTCCCGGGATTCCGCGGGCGATCGTCAGGGCGTGATTGGCTTCCTCGTCGTCGTGCACCCACCCGGCGAGCTCGATCACGCCTTCGCCTATTGCTCCGATGTCGACCGCGCGCTCGCTGAGGATCGGGTCGTTGCGGAAGGCCTCGAGCACGCGCTCCTCGAGCACTGAGTCCTCGTCCTCGTCGGCGTCGTCGAAGTCCTCGACTTCGTCGGACTCGTACTCATCGATGTCGTATTCGTCATCGTCGCTCGCGGCTCCGGCCTGGCCGAGCCGGTCGCGCAGCCGTGCCGAGATACCGGCGAGTCCACCAAACCGTTGTGCCATCGCGACACCGACGGCCAGTCCCGCGACAGCGCCCAGCGCCAGCGTCAAAAGGCTCTTGCTGGATGAATCATCGTCTTCGTAGCGGAATGACATATACAACCTGTGGCGGAGGATGTAGCGGAAGGATAGCTTTCTTGCGTCGCATTCGCGAGCGGGGCGCGCAGCATCGGCGAACAGCCCGGGGGTGCAAAAACAAGGCCACCTACCGACCTCGCGGGAGCGTGCATTCATGACTTCTCCGCCCCCGTCGCGCAGCGATCGCAACAACCTGCGGCGACTCCTTTTCTGGGGCATCATCGCCCTCATCGTATTCGCGGGGGTGGTGCTCTATTTCCGCTTCGGTGGTCAACCCGTTCCACTCATTCAGCAGGTGCGCTGAGGTGACCGAGGTCGTTCAGAACGAGACCCTGACGCTGACGCTGCCGGATGGATCTCCCCGGCACGTTCCGCGCGGCACCCTGCCGCGCGATGTCGTCGCATCCATCGGCCAGCGGCTGCTGCGCGACGCAATCGCCGTCGAGGTCGATGGCGAGGTGCAGGACCTCGTGACCCCCATACGCGGTGGGGGTACCTTCCGGGTGCTCACGGCGAAGGACCCGCGCGCGCTCGATGTGCTCCGTCACTCCACCGCGCACATTCTCGCCACCGCCGTGCGCCGGCTTCGCCCCGATGCGAAGATCGGGTTCGGCCCGTCCATCGAGGACGGCTTCTACTACGACTTCGAGGTGGGCGAGCCGTTCACCCCCGACGACCTGGCCGCCTTCGAGAAGGAGATGGCCAGGGTGGTGGGCGAGGGATTCCCCTTCGTTCGGGAGGAGGTGGGGATGCGCGAGGCGGCGACGCGGTTCGCCGACGATCCACTCAAGCTCGAGCGCCTGTCCGAGTTCCCGGACGACGAGATCATCTCGACCTACACGGACGGGCCCTTCGTCGACCTCTGTCGCGGGCCCCACGTGCCGGACACCTCGCGCGTACAGTACTTCAAGCTGCTGCACACCGCCGGCGCATACTGGCGGGGTGATGAGAAGCGCCAGATGCTCCAGCGCATCTACGGCACGGCGTGGTTCACGAAGGGTGAGCTCGATGCCTACCTGCATCGTATCGAGGAGGCCAGGCGTCGCGATCATCGCGTCATCGGCCACGCCCTCGACCTGTTCTCCACCGACCAGCGTGTCGGGCCCGGGCTGATCCTCTGGCATCCCCGCGGCGCCGTCATCCGCACGGAGATCGAGAACTACGAGCGCGACCTGATCCAGCGTCACGGCTACGACATGGTCTACACTCCGCACATCGTCAGCGAGAAGCTGTTCGAGGTGTCGGGTCACCTGGTCAACTTCCGGGAGGGGATGTTCGGCGCCATGGACGTGGAAGGGGCGGCGTACCGGCCAAAGCCGATGAACTGTCCCGGACACATCTGCATATACCAGTCGAAGCCGCGCTCGTACCGTGACCTCCCGATTCGTTTTGCCGAGTTCGGGACGGTCTACCGATACGAGCGCAGCGGCGTGCTCCAGGGGATGATGCGTGTGCGCGGCTTCACCCAGGACGATGCACACGTCTTTTGCACCCCCGACCAGGTGCACGGCGAGATAGTCCGCCTTCTCGAGCTCGTGGATGAGATGCTGCGGGTGTTCGGTTATCCGTACACGATCGAGCTGTCCACACGTCCCGAGAACGCCATGGGAACGGTGGAGGTGTGGGAAGAGGCGCAGAGGGCGCTCGCCACAGTGCTGGACGAGCGCGGCCAGGCGTACGAGATCGATGCGGGGGGTGGAGCCTTCTACGGTCCCAAGCTCGACTTCAAGCTCATCGATGCGATCGGCCGCAAGTGGCAGGGCCCGACCGTTCAGCTCGACTTCAATCTCCCCGAGCGCTTCCAGCTCGAGTACACCGGCGCGGACAACACGCCGCACCGCCCCGTGATGCTTCATCGCGTCCTCGTCGGATCGATGGAGCGGTTCGTGGGAGGCCTGATCGAGCACTACGCCGGCGCGTTCCCGGTATGGCTCGCGCCCGAGCAGGTGCGCGTCATCCCGATCACCGCCGACTACGCCGACGCC
>JBGTMW010000564.1:0-1922 GCA_041743365.1 Gemmatimonadaceae bacterium | reverse complement strand
GCTGCGTCGCGCGCGCAGCGCCTCGATCCGCCGCGCCCGTTGCGCCGACGCCTCCACAGCGGCGTCCTCGAAGGCGAGATCGCTTCGCAGAACCCAGATATAGTGGACCGTCATCAACACCACGACAGGTACGATTGCGCGCGCCCACTCGCCAATGTCGCTTGCAAAGGATGGGGCCAGGAGCAGCCGAAACGGAGCGAGAATGACTCGCGGGATCGGTTCCTGGAGCAGGACGCCGATCGCCTCGATCGTGGCACCAGGGCCCGAAGCGTCGCGGAGCGACGGATACCCCTGAACGCCGCTCCACACCGCCGCCGCCGCTACCGAACCGATCACCATCAGCGCGACGATATTACGCCTGGCTCCGGCCGCTCCGTGCTGCGCGGTCGCTGTCCGCACGAGCGTAGACCCGAGCCGGTGCAGCATGAAGATCGTGAACAGCGCCCAGATCGAGATCCCGCGCAGGATCGAGGGAAGGTCGGACTCACCGCGGCCGAACAGGAGCACCCACAGGATCGCGTTGAAAACGATCGCCAGCTGGCCACGCAGCAGCTTGTACTGTATGAGCGATCGCCGCGTTACGGGCGCGGGGAACAGGAACTGGATCTCCGCCTGGGTGAAGGCGAGTGCCGACCGATCGTTGCCGAAGAGCCACCATCGCATGAAGAGAATCAGGAGGCCGACCGATGCGATCAGCTCGACCTCCAGGCTCCCGAACGGGCTCGGAATGCCGCCACCCTGCCTCATCCCCGTCTGGTAGAACAGGAAGTACCAGATGTACACCCCGCCGAATATCAGCGCGATCGAATAGCGGGGATTCCGGAGCTGCTTCAGCTGTGCTTCAAGCCTGTTTCGAATCGATGTGTACGTGAGGTAGACGAACACATCGAACACCGATCGTGGCGTGTTCACCGCGGCGACTCACCGCCGTCGCCGGTGAGCGCGAGGAACAGATCCTCGAGCCCGTGACCCGCTAGCTGCGGCCTGTCGGCGACGATGTCGGCGATCGTGCCGAGGGCGACGAGCCTTCCTCGCTTGATGACGAGGAGCCGGGTGCACAGCTCCTCGACGAGGTGCAGCAGGTGCGAGCTCAGGATCACGGCCGCACCGGTTCGCGCCCGGGCAGAGATCGTGGCTTTCATCTTCCTGATTCCCGCCGGGTCGAGCCCGGTGAGCGGCTCGTCCAGGATTATGGCCGTGGGCGAGTGAATCAGCCCGCACGCGATCGCGAGCTTCTGCCGCATGCCGCGCGAAAGCTGCCCGGGCAGGACCTTGATCTTCTCTGTGAGCTCGAGCTCCTCGAGGAGTGGAGGTATCCGTGCCGGCGCGTCGCTCACGCCGTACAGCCGTCCCACGAACCGGAGATGCTCCTCGACGGTGAGATAGTCGAAGAGGTGGGGCTCGTCCGGGATGAAGGCCATGAGCGACTTCGCGTCCACCCCCTGGCGCGCGATGTCGAAGCCGCCGATCCTGACGGTCCCGCTGGTGGGGATGGTGATCCCCGCGATGCTCGTGAGCGTGGTCGTCTTCCCGGCGCCGTTTGGCCCCACGAGGCCCAGGATCTCACCCGGCGCCACGCTGAACGACAGGTCATCCACGGCGACCAGGTCGCCGTAGAGCTTCTTCAGATGATTGACTTCGATCACGGACCGGGACTGAACGAGGGGGATCCCGGGCGCTTGCTGTCTGGCGCCCAGTGCGCGGCGCTGAACGTTGGCCTGATCCGCGCGCCGGCGCCATGAGCCGGAGCTGCGGGCTCAATCCTCGCCCAGCTTCTCCAGCGGCGCCACGGCAGGTCCGTTGACCACCTTCCCCATCGGGTCGAATCGCGACCCGTGACAGGGACAGTCCCAGGTCTTCTCGGCGGAGTTCCAGTCCACGATGCAGTACAGATGCGTGCAGACGGCCGAGCGTTCGTGCAC
>JBGTMW010000563.1:0-7163 GCA_041743365.1 Gemmatimonadaceae bacterium | reverse complement strand
GTCCGCCACCGGCCACGGCGAGCACGAGTGCCTCGGTGAGCGACTGGCGCAGCACGCGTGCGTGCGTCGCGCCCAGGGCGATACGGACCGCAAGCTCCCTTTGTCGCGCGGACGCTCGCGCGAGCAGCAGGTTCAGCACGTTCGCGCACGCGATGATGAGCAGGAATCCGGCAGCGCCGAGCATGAGCAGGAGCCGCGGCCGCACCGACCCCACGAGCTGCTCTCGAAGCTCGACCGCCGAGGCGCTGGTCATCCACGTGTCGCGACCGTGAAGCTGCTTCAGGTCGCGGGCTATGCGATCGATCTCCTGGTTCGCCTGCTCGAGGCTGACGTTCGGACGAAGCCGCCCGTACACCCGCCAGTTCTGCGCGGTCCGGCTCGGCAGCACGGGCCGAAGCTCGCGCGGCACCCATAGCTGCGCGCCATCCGGGAAGGCGAACTCGCTGGGCATCGCGCCGACGATGCGATGCGGCTGGCCATCGATGATGATGCTCCGGTCAACGACTTCCCGCGATCCGCCGAATCGCTCGCGCCAGTAGTCGTGACTGATGACCACCGCGCGAGCCCCGCCGACCCGCTGCTCCTCCTCGACGAAAGCCCGGCCCGCGAGTGGCTGCACGCCCATGACACGGAAGAAGTCGCGCGACACCGACGCAGTCATCGCGCGGATCGCCTCGCCCTCGATCGAGGCGGGGACGATCGCCGTACTCGCCTGCGCCACCGCCTCGAAGCTCCGGCTCTGCTCGCGGACGTCGGCAAAGTTGGCGTCGGAGAAGTTGTTTGCTCCGCGATCCTCGGCTACCTGGTAAACGCGGACGATCCTGTCCGGGTCAGGATAGGGGAGCGTGCGGAGCACCACTCCGTCGACGACACTGAAGATGGCCGTAGTCGCGCCCACCCCGAGTGCAATGGTACCGATGGTGAGCGCGGCGAATGCAGGGGTCTTCGCGAATGCCCGAATGGCGACGCGGAGATCGTGGAGAAGGGTATCCATGGATCCTCGGAGCGTGTCCTTGCCCAAGAAACCATCGAAGAGGACGGTGCGCCAGAGGGCGTTCAGGGCGTCAACGTCGTCAAAGTCGTCAACGTCGTCAACGTCGTTCACGTCGTCAACGTCGTTCAGGGCGACATCGGTTAGAACAGAACTGCGTAATGAGTACGTCTGCGACTTCGTTAAAGAGTCAACGCCGTCAACGGCGTCAACGGCGTCCGACGTCGTTATACGTTGTTGACGCCGTTGACTGTTTAACGACGTTCCCGACGTACCCCTAACGCAGTTCTGTTCTAACCGATGTCGCCGTGAACGACGTTGACGACGTGAACGACGTGAACGACGTTGACGACGTTGACGCCGTTAGCCTCCCATCCACGGCCGCACAACACCGAGAACAATTAGAATCACCCCCGCCCCGATCACCCCTACCACTCCGGTCGTCCGCATGAAGTCCCGCGTCGAGAGCTCTCCCGTCGCGTGCGCCAGCGCATTCGGGGGTGTGCTCACCGGAAGCGCCATGCTCACCGAGGCGGTAAGCGCGATGACAAGCGCGTAGCTCGCCAGGTCGCCGCTCTCGCTCGACATCCCAGCCGCGATCACGGCCACGGGCATCAGCATGCTCGCGATCGCCGTGTTCGAGAAGAAGGTGCCGAAGACGAGCGTCGTCAGGCCCAGCACGGCCAGGCGGGTGGCGTCGCTCGCGTCGATGGGCACGAGCGCGGCCAGGCGCTGGTCGCCGCCGGTGACCTGGAGGCTGTAGCCGAGCGTGAGCCCGCTGGCGATCAGGATCAGCACATCCCAGTCGAGCGAGTTCACATCCTCGCGCGAAATTATCGAGGTCGCGAAGAGGAGCGTCACGGGAAGCACCGCGGCGCTGGATGCGGGAACACCATGCAGGGGCTCGGTCAGCCAGACGGCGAAGGTCAGCGCGGCCACGATCATCACCCACTTGCCGCGTCGCGACAGGTGTGCGTCGGGGAACTCCATCCGCCACGAGCTGCGCGCTGCCGGGTAGGAGCGCAGCAGCCACCACCATGTCACCGCGAGGAGCACCAGCACGATCGGAACGGCGATGATCATCCAGTCCAGGAAGCCGATCGCGGCGTTCTCGCGCGCGAGGTAGCTGACCGCGATCGCGTTGGGCGGCGATGCGATCGGCGTGCTCATTCCGGCGATGTTGGCCGAGAGTGGCACGGCGAGAACGAGGGCCTTCCGGTACGGATCCCCGGGCGGAAGCTGGCTGAGCACCGGCACGAGCAGCGCGAGCATGAGCGCCGCCGTGGCGGTGTTGCTCATCCACATCGAGAAGAACGACGTGGCGAGGATCACCCCGAGCAGCATGCGGCCGGGACTGCCGGCCATGGGGCGCAGAACCCAGGCGGCGATCCTCAGGTCGACGCCGGTGTTCGACACGGCGCGGGCGAGGATCAGCCCGCCGAAAAAGAGCAGGAGCACCGGATCGACCGCCGCTGCCAGGATCTCCCTCGGCGCGGGGCCGTCACCCCCCTCGAAGCCGATCCACGACCATCCACCCGGATTCCCCAGAAAAAGGAGCTGGGCGGCGATCGAGATGAACGCCGTCGCGAACAGCGGCAGCGCCTCCGTGAACCAGAGCAGAACTGTGGCCGTGAGAATCGCCGCTATGATGACCTGCTGCCGCGGCCATCCCGCAAGATGAGCGGCCGAGGCCACGGCCACCGTTGCGAGCACGAGCAGCAGCAGCGCGATCCGGCCCCGACGAAACTCGCGAGGCCGGCTCGAGCGGACTTCAGCGTCCCCGTCGATCTTCGGGCCCTGGCGAGGCCCCGGGCTCAGTCGAATGCGGCGGTCCACGAGATTGAACTGCGGGACAAGCTGAACGAGCGCTGTCGCGCCGACTCGTTCTGTCTTGTGGGGGGAGTTGCCGAAAGCCGTCGCACTCCTCGGTCAGTGCGCGAGCGCCTTTCTTCAGAAAGCGGAGGACCACCGAAAGCCCGCAGGGTTCGCATGATATTCGTCCGAAAGACCGAACCGCAAGGTGACACCCAATCAGAAACTCCATGAAGTATCATCGAACAGCGAACCCATCCACTTCACGATACGCCGCAATCACGGCCTGCTCTCCCTCGGCGCCGCGCCGCGAATTTCCGTGCTCCATGCCGAGAATACCCTGGTACCCCTTGGCGTGAATGTGCCGGAAGACGTTCCGGTAGTTGATCTCGCCGGTGGTTGGCTCGTTGCGTCCCGGATTGTCGCCGATCTGCATGTACGCCACCTCGTCCCACGCCAGGTCGATGTTCGGTATGAGATTCCCTTCCGTGATCTGCTGGTGGTACAGGTCGAACAGGATCTTGCACGCAGGACTGCCAACCGCCTTGCAGATCATGTACGTCTGCGGGATTTCCGTCAGGAACATTCCCGGGTGATTCTGTAGTGTGTTCAAGGGCTCGAGAACCATCACCAGCCCATGCGGCTCGAGAATGGCGCTCGCGCGCTTGAGCGTCTCGATGACATGCGCGGTCTGATAGCTCATCTCCAGCCGGGGATGCACGTAGCCCGGCACGACAGTCATCCACTTCGCGTTCACTCGCTTCGCGACGTCCACCGATTCACGGACCTCGGCCAGGAACTGATCGCGCGGCTCCGGCTGGCCGCTGGTCAGCGTCGGCTGGGTCCAGTTGATCTTGTGGGCAACGAAGACTCCCATCGCCATTCCGAGCCGCTGCATCTCGGCCGCGACGCGTTGCTGTTCGACCAGGGGGCGGTCCCGCATTCCGTTGTCCTCGAGCGCCCGGAAGCCCTGATCGGCCATGAATCTCAGCTCGTCGATCTGGTCGGCCCCGGCGAGGTTGCGAAACATCCCGAAGTGCGGGGCGTAGCGGAGGTTGAAGGGGGGAGCCGCCGACCCCCGAACGAAGGAACCGCTGGTGGCGTCGCCCACTGCGCTGAACAGGATCCGGGGATCTCCGGCCAAAGCTGCGCCGGCCGCTACCGCCGCCCCCCGTCGAAAAAAGTCGCGTCGCTGCATCGGAGCGTTCCTCCTCAGGCTGTTCGCATGAGCTTCGTGACCCCGGGAACCGTAACGGGCGGCGTTGCCGGCGGATCGAAGAACGACCCGCCTCGGTTGACAGGCCTCCCATCGGGTCCGGTCACCCACTCGGAGACATTCCCGAATACGTCGTGCAGACCGATTCCGCTAGGGTCGGCGAGGCTTCCGACCCTGTGAGGACTGTCCCGCTGGATTCCGCTCGCTCTCCCGCCTACACTATTCCTCCCTCGCCGCCGGCGTCGAATCATGCGCCGGCCCTTCGCCCCACCGCGGGTCGTTGAGCCCCGAAATACCGTGGGACAGACGGTTCTCCTCATCGCGACGCTGGACACCAAGGCCGACGAGCTGGCGTACGTCCGCGACCTCATCCTTGCGCGTGGACACGAGGTCGTGGTTCTCGACTCCGGCGTCCTTCATGACCCGCCATTCGAACCTGATATTCCGGCCGCGGAAGTCGCGGAGGCCGGCGGCACACCGCTCGTTCAGCTCCGCGCGCAGAACGATCGCGGTGCCGCGCTGGAGGTGATGTCGCGCGGTGCAGCCGCAATCGGCGCGCGGCTCCGTGCCGAAGGGCGCGTGGATGGCGTGCTCGGAATCGGCGGATCGTGCGGCACGGCGATCGGCAGCGCCGCGATGCGCGCCCTCCCCTTCGGCCTGCCGAAGGTGATGGTCTCGACCGTCGCCTCCGGGCAGGTGGGCTCGTACGTCGGCGTGAAGGACCTGACGATGATGTACTCCGTCGTGGACATCGCCGGCCTCAACCGCATCTCCCGTCGGGTGCTGGCGAACGGCGCGGGGGCGGTGTGCGGGATGTTGGAGCAGCCTGTTCCCGAGACCGAGGATCGGCCTCTCGTCGCCGCGACGATGTTCGGCGTCACCACCGAGTGCGTGACCCGCGTTCGCGGTAAGCTCGAGGGCGCCGGCTTCGAGACCCTGGTCTTTCACGCTACGGGGAGCGGCGGCCGCGCGATGGAGGAGCTCATCAAGGCGGGCTTCATCGCCGGAGTGGCCGACGTCACCACCACCGAATGGGCCGATGAGCTCGTGGGGGGAACCCTTGCCGCCGGGCCCGACCGCCTCGATGCAGCGGCGAGCGCCGGCCTCCCGCAGGTCGTTTCGCTCGGTGCGCTCGACATGGTGAACTTCGGTCCGCGGAACACCGTGCCCGACAAGTTCGCCGACAGGCTGCTGTACGTGCACAATCCGAACGTGACGCTCATGCGCACGACACCCGAGGAATGTGCACGGCTCGGCGAGATCATTGCCGGGAAGCTGAACCGCTCCACTGCTCCGACGACCCTCTTGATCCCGTTGAAGGGCGTGAGCGCGCTCGATCGGGAGGGGCAGATCTTCCACGATCCCGGGGCGGATGCCGCGTTGTTCGATGCGATTCGAAAGGCCGTCGGGCCCGCGGTGACGCTCGTGGAGCTCGACATGCACATCAACGATCCGGCGTTCGCCGACGCGATCGCCGACACTCTTCTCACCAGTCTTGCAGGGAGCACGAATGCCGTTCATCGCGCGTGAGGAATCGCTGCGCCGTCTGCGCGCGCGGATTTCAGCCAGGGAGCCGATCATCGGCGCGGGCGCCGGAACCGGGATATCCGCCAAGTTCTCCGAGCGGGGCGGCGTGGACCTCATCATCATCTACAACTCGGGGCGCTTCCGCATGGCGGGACGCGGCAGCCTCTCCGGCCTCATGCCCTACGGCGATGCGAACGCCATCGTCGTCGAGATGGCGCGCGAAGTCCTCCCCGTGGTGCGCGACATCCCGGTGCTGGCCGGCGTGTGCGGCACCGATCCCTTCCGGATCATGCCCGTGTTCCTGCGCGAGCTGAAGGCGATGGGCTTCGACGGCATCCAGAACTTTCCGACCGTCGGGCTGATCGACGGCACCTTCCGGAAGAATCTCGAGCAGACGGGGATGAGCTACGACCTCGAGGTCGAGATGGTACGCGAGGCGCAGTCGATCGGGCTGCTCACCTGTCCGTACGTCTTCGACCGCGACACCGCCCGCGCGATGGCAGGCGCCGGCGCCGACGTGCTGGTCGCGCACATGGGGCTCACGACCAAAGGCTCGATCGGCGCCGAGACCTCAGTCACCCTGGAGCAGGCGGCCGACCGTGTCCAGGAGATGCGCGATGCGGCGATAGAAGTGCGCTCGGATGTCATCGTCCTCTGCCATGGCGGTCCGATAGCGGAGCCGTCGGACGCCGAGGCGGTACTTCACCGCACCCGAGGGATCGCCGGATTCTTCGGCGCGTCGAGCATCGAGCGCCTTGCCGCCGAGCCGGCGATCGAGGAGCAGGCGCGCCGGTTCCGGTCGATCACCCTTGGCCCCGCGGCAATCGCGTCCGGGGCGAAGGCGTCCTCCGGATCGACGACATCGCCCGGCTCATCACGGAAGGGCGCGAAGGCACGCCGATGACGCGGTTCCCGCATCACTGTTCGCTTCGCAGTTCCCGCATCACCTGTTCGCTTCAATGAACGCATACACCAGATTCACGCTCCTGATTGCCGCGCTCACCGGTGCGCCGGCAGCGCTCGCGCAGCTTCCCTCGACACCCGACTCCACTCGCACCTCGACGCTCGACGCCGTGGTAGTGACGGCCGAACGCTCTCGGAGCAGCCTCAGCTACTCGATCGCGGCCGTGACGCGACTCTCCCCCGTGGAGCTTGCGCGGGTGCCGCGCGCGACGCTCGCCGATGTGCTGCGGCTCGCGCCCGGATTCACCGTCATCGATGTCGACGGACTCGGCTTCGACCCGCAGCTCATGATGCGTGGGTTCTATGGCGGCGGCGAGGCGGAGTACGTCATGGTCCTGATCGACGGCAGGGCAGTGAACCAGCTCCACACCGGGCTCGTGGCGTGGGATGTCCTGCCGCCGCTCGCCGCGATCGAGGCGGTGGAGGTCGTGCGCGGCAGTGCCTCGCCGCTGTACGGTGACGCGGCGATTGGAGGAGTGATCAACGTGAACACCCGTGCCGGCGGAGGGTCCGGGGTCCGGTGGAACGCGAGCGGCGGCAGCTTCGGCACCGTGCGCGCGGATGTCGATGCATCTGCCGCGAGCAGCCTCGCCTTCTCCGCCGGCCTCGACCGGACCGACGGCTTTCGCAACCACGCGAGCCGCACATCAGGGC
>JBGTMW010000562.1:0-2630 GCA_041743365.1 Gemmatimonadaceae bacterium | reverse complement strand
GCGCTGGCGGGGGCGCTGACGCTCGCGGCGCGCGCGCGCCGGATCCGCCGCGGCCGCATGCTGATGTTCTCGTCGTACGCGTTCTCGACGCTGCTGATCATCTTCTCCTTCGTGAGGTCCGTGCCGATCGCGGCCGGAGTGCTGCTGTTCACGGGGATCACGATGATCGTGAACAGCGCGCTTTCGAACGGGATACTCCAGACCGTCGTCCCCGATGATCTGCGCGGCCGGGTGATGTCGGCGTACGTCTTCCTTTACGTAGGGCTGTCGCCGGTCGGGGCCATCGTGGCGGGCGCGGTGGCGCGTGCCGTGGGAGCCAGTTGGGCGGTGGGTGGTGGCGGCGCGATCCTGCTGGCGTACACCTTCTGGGCGTTCTGGAAGTTTCCGCAGGTCAAGGCGCTGTGAGCCGATCAGGCCCGGCCTTCGCCGGCTCGGGCATCTCCGACGAAGGGTCATCGGATGCTGCTGATCGAACTGATGAAAGTGCGCCTGCTTTCAGTGTGGGGAAAGCGACGATGCGCCGAGTCAGGATCATGGGATGAAGTTGCAGTTTCCAGAATGAAGGAACCCGATCCCGCTCTTCAGCCGTCGATGGCACGGAGAACGCGATCATCCATAGGATCTGCCCTTTCATCCGTCGCATCCGCTGCATCCGTCAGGCCCGATGTCGGAGATGCCCCCCAGCGCCGTTCCACCGTTTGCCCCGGCTCTGCCACTGACTCCAGCCGGCGCGCAACGTGACTCACTGAACCATCCGCCGGCCCGCCTCGGCAACTGCCTCGAAGAGCTGCTCGAAATCCTCGACGACGAAGAGCACATCCTGGAGCCGATCGATCTCGAATGGCTGCGCGATGACCGCGTCCAGCGAGAAGGGCCTCCGGTCGCAGTTCGGGCCGAGCGCGTTCGCCGCATCGCCAGCCGATGATATCAGCCCGCTTCCGTACACGCGCAGCCGGCCGCGCTCCCGCACCAGGCCGAACTCCACGGTGAACCAGAATAGGCGGGCCATCTGAAGCGTCTCGAGCTCCGTGCGTGCACTAGCCGCGGCGGCGCCGAACTGCTGGAGGAAATCGGCGAAGTGCGGATCGCCGTGAAGTGGAACGTGACCGAAGACGTCGTGAAAAATGTCCGGCTCGGGGAGGTAGTCTAGCTGGCTCCTCGGGCGGACCGTGACCGTCGTCGGGAACCGTCGCCGCGCGAGGCAGTCGAAGAACTGCGGCGCGGGAAGGAACCCCGACACCGGGATGGCGTTCCACCCGGTGCGCTCATCGAGTCGGCGATTGACGTCGTCGAGTCGCGGCACGGTGTCCGGATTCAATCCGATCGCCGCTGCACCGTCGAGGAATACCCGGCTGCCGGTCTCCTCCAGCGCACGCATCCGCCGCTCGTACAGGACCCCCCAGACGGCATGGTCATCGGGCGTGTAGTTTTCCCAGCGCTGCTCGATGAACACTGTGTCGTGTGCCGGAACATCGCGGGACTCGATCATTGTCTGCCTCGTGGACTGGAAATGAAAACGACCCGTGGAGTGTCCACGGGTCGCGTTGCTCACGGTTCCTTCGCGCCGACTCAGCGCATATGGCTCCGCACGCGTCCCGTGTTTCGGGGCGCGTAGTAGTACGAGGTGCCGGAGGTCGGAGCGGTGATGGTCATCTCGCGCGATAGATAGGGTGCCGCCTGCGGGCTGTCAAGGATCAACGGCGTGTTGATGGTTTCAGCTCTGGAGTGCGACTGCAGCCTGGTGCACTCACCTATCATCCCGGCTGTGCATTACGGCGTGGCCAGCCGTCGGCTCTCTGCCGCGAGCCGCTTAGCCGCTCGCGGCCGGGGGCTTCAGGCTCAGCCGCTCGCAACCAGCTGCCGCTGCCCGCTGAGAGCGTGTGAAAAGACAAACCCGCGTCATTCACTCCGCAATCTCGCGATCCTGGAATCGATGGCGGCGGGCACGAACAGGCTGTCGGCGATCCCCGCGACCTCCTCGGCCTCACGCCACGCCGTCTCGAGCGCGCGCAGCTCTCCGTCGAGCGCGAGATGCTCGGCCTCCTCGTGCACCGCCATCTCGAGCGCGAGCCGCTCGACGTACGAAACGTTGAGCGTATCGAGCGCCCTCCAGCCTGCCATGAGGCGGCGTCCACGCAGGCGCTGCGCGAGCGCCGCCGTGGATGACAGGAGATGCAGGGCATCGCCCGAACGGTCGATCCGCTGCACGGCAGCCTCGACCTCGCGTGCGCTCGCGCCTCGCCAGTTCGCATGTGCGAGGAGAATCCCGGCCGTCCGCAGCGCGGGCCCACCCTCGAAGGCGTGCTCACCGTAGTCGTGAACCACACGCAGCGCGGGAAGTTCTCCGTCACCGCGGGCTTCGAGCTCCGCATCGCGCAGGTGCTTGATGCGAATGGTGAGCACACGGCGCCCGGCGGGAACGTGGGTAAGGACGCGCTCCGCGAGCAGGTCGTCCTTGGGGTTCCGGTACATCACCGCCCATGGTGGCGCGAAGAAGCCCTTCACTCCTCCGACGAACGATGTGAAGGCGCCCGCGGCGGCCATCGTGCCTGCGAGCGATGCGGCCGCTCCAGCCGCGATGACCGGCAGGGCGACCGGCAACGCCGCGATCATTGCCGTCACGCCGACCC
>JBGTMW010000561.1:0-3109 GCA_041743365.1 Gemmatimonadaceae bacterium | reverse complement strand
TCCTTGCGGCGCGCGGCCCATGTCTGAATGGCGCGCACGGTGGAGGGGAACTGGGAGGTCTTGTCGTTGCCGAGCCGCGACCAGATGCGAACATCAGCCCCGCCGGGTCGGGGCGCGACGTGGACCAACGCTCGAATGCCGTCATATTTCGGCTCGAACACGAGACTCGCGCCGGTCAGTGGCGGCTGGGCGAGCGTCGCCAGCATCGGCCGAACCCCCGCGGCGTCTTCTCGCCATTTCACGGGCCTATACTAGTCCCGCTTGCCTCGCCGAAGCGTCTTCGCGAAGGCGGGTCGAAGTGTGCAATTCTGCGCATGTCGATTACGCTGGGACCCGATCGACCGATAATCAGGGCGCGCCGTACCTTGAGCGACACCGGGCTTGCCCCGCCGTAGCCTTGGCGGAGGTGGGAGACTTCTTGATATGCCAGCACGACCGACGTGGAAAGGATTTCTCAAGATCAGCCTCGTGAACATCCCGGTGCGGGTGTTCCCGGCGACCGATTCCGCCGCAACGATCAGCTTCAACCAGCTGCACGCCGAGTGTCAGACCCGGATCCAGCAGAAGAAGTGGTGTCCGCACTGCGAGCGTGAAGTACCCAACTCCGAGATCGTCAAGGGATACGAGTTCGAAAAGGGTCGCTACGTCGTCATGCAGGAGGACGACATGGCCAAGGTGCGGCCCGAATCGACACGCGTGATCGATCTCGTCCAGTTCACCGACGCGTCCCATATCGATCCGATTTACGTCGAGCGTCCCTATTACCTGGCGCCCGACGGCAACATGGCCGCCGATGCGTTCGCGGTCATGCGCGAGGGGATGAAAGGGAAGGCGGGGATCGGCAAGCTCGCCCTCTACGGACGCGAGTATCTCGTCGCGATCCAGCCGCGTGAGAACGGCCTCGTGATGTACACGCTGCGTCACGCGAAAGAGATCCGCAGCATGGCGGACATCGACGAGCTGACGACGGTGGCGACGAAGGTGAAGCCTGAAGAGATCAAGCTCGCCAAGCAGGTGATCGAGAACTTCGAGGGGGACCTGAACTTCGAGGAGTATCGCGACGAATACCAGGAAGAACTGCAGCGGATCATCGACGCGAAGATCGCGGGTGAGGAGGTGACCGCGACAGTGGAGGAGACGCCGCCGAAGGTCGTCAACCTGATGGACGCGCTGCGCCAGAGCCTCGACCGGGTCAGTACCGGGAAGAAGAAGACCGCCAAGGTGTCGGAGGAGAAGAGCGCCCGGCCGGTGGCGGCAAAGGCGCCGGCGAAGAAGCGTGCCGCGCGGTAGCGACGGCTACTTCGTGTACTGATCGACGATCTGGCTCCGGACCCACTGCGGGCTCGACCCTTCGCCGCATCTGACCTTCAGGGTTCCGGGTCCGTTCGGATTGCCCCGGATCTCGATCCGCCAGTGACCTGGGCGTCCATCCGCCTCGACGCAGAGGTCCACCGCAGGCACACCGTAGTCCTTCAGCGCTGCCCGCGCGATCCGCTCGACGTCGTGCTGTTCCAAGTAGTCGGATTGTATAGGAAATCGGCGTAGGGCGTCGACGCCGGGACAGTCCGGCCCTCAAGGAGCAGCCCGGGGCCGCCTCGGCCCGGTGTTCCGCTGGTCGAAATTCAATTGTGTTGAAAGGCTCTCCAGCGTAGCGCGACTTCAGCAGCCTCGCAAGCTGAGCGGCATCAGTCCCAGTGTCGCGGTGCAGGGGGATCAGAAATTGGGGTGGATGACGGGGTTCGAACCCGCGACTTCCGGAGCCACAGTCCGGCGCTCTGCCACTGAGCTACACCCACCATAGGGGGGAAAAAGTGAGTTTAGCACGCCTCAGCGTTCGGAGGCGCGCTTGCGCGGCTGCTCGGACTGATCGAAGACGCCGGCGGTATCGATCTCCTTGAGCGCGCCGTCTTCGACGCACACCGCGCAGCGATGGACAATGTCGGAGCGGCGTCCCTTGGCGTCGTACATCAGCGTGTCGGCGCGATTGATCAGCTCAGCGGCGAGCTTGCGCGCGACGCCGCGTCGCTCGGCGATGTTGCCGAGCCGCAGGCAGACGACACCAACGTCCACGTTGACCGGGCGAGTGCCGAGGCGGCGGTCTTCGCGGCTCCAGTCATAACCCGAGACGGATCGTTTGAACCGGTCGGCAATCTCGACCGCTTCGAAACAGCCCGGCAGGTCCGGGATCAGAAAGCAGAACTCGTCCCCGCCAAACCTGGCGTGGAGGTCGCGGGATTGACCGGCGCGCTCGAGCGCGAGGAAGTCTTCCGACCGGATCTGGTCCGACAGGATCCGCGCCACCCGTTCGATGACACGATCTCCGCTCGCGTGCCCGTAGGTATCGTTGTACCACTTGAAGCTGTTGATATCCACGACACCGACTGCGCACCAGCGCACACGCTGCTCGACGGCGAGGAACGACTCGAGCCGCTCCATGAACCAGTCGAAATTCAGCAGCTTGGTCTTCGGGTCGCGATGCGACTTCTCGGTCAGCTCGGCGACGACGTCCTCGAAGTAGCGGGCGATGTTGCTGACCGTGACGTCCTTTTCCGTCAGTTGCGCCTGAAGGCGCTCCATCTTGGCGGCGAAGCCTTCGGACAGTGCCAGGATGGCCTCGTGCTTCGAGTCCTCGATCAGCTGTCGTTGCCCGACGACGACGCTGTCCACCGCTGCCAGCAGCTCGCTGGCGCGGGCTTCGTCGAGTCCGAAACGGGCGACCACCCACGTGCGCAGCTCTGCCGCAGACGTGGGTGCCTTCGTGGCGGCCCGGACCCTGGTGTTCTTGCCTGCTTTGACCTCAGCCATGCTGTGTGCGGAACGTCTACATCAATCACTGTGCCGTGCTTGTTCAGACGGCCGCAATCGATGATTTTCCGTCGCGACCACACAAAAACCCTGCAAATCGAGCACCTGGAGCCCGCGCGACCCGAAAGGCTGAGGTGGGCCTGGAAGCTGAGCGTCAGCCGGCGGACAGAACGCGGCCGAAGCGCGTGGAATTTGACTACCCCATGTGTGGATCAGAGGTGCGAGCATCGACGTCGGGAGTGCGCCTCCCAAAACGGTGACAGTCACCATTTTCCGCTCACCACCCCACTCAAACCAAAAAACG
>JBGTMW010000560.1:0-5163 GCA_041743365.1 Gemmatimonadaceae bacterium | reverse complement strand
CGCCCTCGATGGAGCGGCGCGCGACCCCGTGCCCGGACACCTTCCGCGACACGCGCTGGATCAACGCCTGACGCACGTCATCACGAGACGCCATCCCCATCTCTCGGAATTAACGGTAGCCACGAATGAACGCAAGACGATCTGATGCCCCCCGCCGGCACGCGAAATCAGGAGGACGTTCCAGGGTAGTTGTCGATCTGGGCCCGCTGCAGCCGGCCCGAGAAGTCCACGTACCCGACCTTTGTCTCGGAATAGAACTCGTAGACCTCCCAGCCGCCTTCGCGGTGCCCATTGCCTGTCTGTTTAACCCCGCCGAAGGGCAGGTGTGCCTCGGCCCCGATCGTCGGCGCGTTGATATACGTGATCCCGTTGTCCAGCTCGTTCACCGCCCTGAAGGCGACGTTGACATCCCGCGTGTAGAGCGACGATGACAGTCCGTAGCGAACGTCGTTGTTTACGGTGAACGCCTCCTCCGGCGTGGAGACCCGGATCACCGACAGCACCGGGCCGAAGATCTCCTCCTGTTCGAGCCGTGTTCCGGCCTCGACCCGGGCGAAGATCGTCGGCTCGAAGAAGTGCCCGTTCGAGTACTTCTTTCCCGGCGGCCGCTGTCCGCCACAGAGGAGATCCGCACCCTCCTCCTGGCCGATGTCTATGTACCCCTCGACCTTCCTGCGTGCCTCGGCGGTGATCAGGGGGCCGACATCGGTTCCCTTCTTCCGTCCATCGCCGAGGCGGAGCTCTTTCACCCGGTCGACCAGCTGGCCAAGGAACCTGTCGTGGATCTTCTTCTGGAGGATCAAGCGGCTTGTCGCGGTGCAGCGCTGGCCGGTTGTCCCGAACGCGCCCCACAAGACCCCCTCCAGCGCCAGGTCGGGATCCGCGTCATCGAGCACTATCATGGCGTTCTTTCCGCCCATCTCGAGCGATAGGCGCTTGTGCAGCCTGCCGCAGGTCTCGCCGACGATCCGGCCGGTCTCGGTCGATCCCGTGAAGGAGATCAGGGGGACGTCCGGGTGCTCGACGATCACCGACCCGACCGCCTCTCCCGATCCGTGCACGAGCTGAATGACCTCGGGGGGAAGTCCCGCCTCGAGCAGGATTTCCACGAAGACGGTGCCCGTGTGCGGCACATCCTCGGCCGGCTTGAAGACGCACGCGTTTCCGCACACCAGCGCCGGGAACATCTTCCATGTCGGGATGGCGAGCGGGAA
Source organism: Gemmatimonadaceae bacterium (assembly GCA_041743365.1). Classification (GTDB taxonomy): domain Bacteria; phylum Gemmatimonadota; class Gemmatimonadetes; order Gemmatimonadales; family Gemmatimonadaceae; genus JANPKQ01. The sequence continues at coordinate 3,949 of JBGTMW010000560.1, read as the reverse complement.
GTTGAAGGGCGTGATTATTCCCGCGACGCCGATCGGCCGGCGGAAGCTCATTGCCCACTTCTCGCGCATCTCGCTGGGGACGGTGTGGCCGAACAGTCGCCGCCCCTCGGACCCGGCGTAATAAGCCGTATCGATCCCCTCCTGAACGTCGCCGCGCGTCTCGGCGAGAGGTTTTCCCATCTCGCGCGTCATGAGGTCCGCGATCTCCTCCTTTCGCTCGCTCATGATGTCGCCGACGCGGCGCAGCACGTCGCCGCGGGCCGGAGCCGGAGTTCTCTTCCAGCGGTCGAAGCCGCGCTTCGCGGAAGCGACGGCGCGGTTCACATCCTCGGCGCCGGACAGCGGGAACCGTCCTATGACGTCGTTGGTGTCGGCCGGATTCGTGTTGTCGAAGTATTCCCCCGTGGAAGGGGCGACCCACTCGCCGGCGATGAAGTTCCTGAAGGTTTTCATGTCCCGCGTGAGGAGAGGCGGTGAACGATTGCGATCACCCGCACGACCAGATGGCCGGTCGGTCGAGGCTCGGGGCGGCATAGCCGACGCGGGGAAGGATCTCGGCGGCACCGAGCACGAGGCCCCATACCACGAGAAGGAGCGAGAGCATGTGCGCCCGGCCGGAGTGATGCCGCCAGCTCCATACCGCCGACCAGACTCCGCTCGCCGTCACCGCGATGACTGCCGCAAGATAGTAGGCGAGTTGCAGTCCGCACCGTGCCTCGTAGGGCCAGAACATGATCGCGACCGCGAGCAGCGTCGCGAGCACCAGCCTCGCAAGGACGCCGAAGGTCGATGTCTTCTGCTTCACGGCGGCCGTCTCGGCCCTCGCCGCCGGGCTCGCACTCGGCTTCGTGGGGAACAGCGCGTCGTCCGACACCGATTCCAGCTGCTTGTCGATCTTCGCGAGCTCCCTGTCCCACTTCGATTCGGCCATTGATCCTCCTCAGGCGGACTCGCGCACGAGTCCGTACCGCTCGATCTTCTTGTACAGGTTGGACCGGGGCATGTCGAGAGCGCGAGCCGTCTCCGACACGTTCCAGTCGAATGCGCGGAGCTTGACGAGCAGGAAGGCGCGCTCCGCGGCCTGCTTGAACTCCTCGAACGTCGTGCACTCGGCAAGCGCGCCCATGCTCGTGACCTCGGCGGGTCGCTGGCCCACCAGCCGCTCGACATCCCCGACGGTGATCTTTGGACCCGACGCGAGAATGAGCAGCCGCTCGATCGTGTTCCGGAGCTCGCGCACGTTTCCGGGCCACTCGAGCGATTCGAGGCGAGCCACCGCGTCCGGTGAGATCGCGCGCGGGGCCATCCCCTCGCGCTCCGACAGCACGTTCAGGAAGTGCTGGATGAGCAGCGGAACATCATCCCGGCGCTCGCGGAGGGCAGGCACCTTGATTGGCACGACGTTGAGCCGGTAGAAGAGGTCCTCCCTGAAGCGGCCCGCCGGGATCTCCGCGGTCAAGTCCTTGTTCGTGGCAGCGAGCACACGGACATTTACCGAGATCCGCTTCGAGCCGCCGATGCGCGTCACCTCGTTGTCCTCGAGCACGCGAAGCACCTTGGCCTGGGCGGCGAGGCTCATGTCGCCGATCTCGTCGAGGAACAGCGTGCCGCCGTCGGCCTGCTCGAACTTTCCCGGGCGGTCGCTGATCGCGCCCGTGAACGAGCCCTTCATGTGGCCGAACAGCTCGCTCTCTATGAGCTCGCTCGGAATCGCGGCGCAATTCACCTCCACGAAGGGTCCGCCTGCCCGCGCTGATCCGCGATGCAGCGCCCGGGCGACGAGCTCCTTCCCCGTGCCGTTCTCCCCTGTGATCAGCACGCGTGCAGGAGTGGACGCGACCTTCTCGATCCTCTCGACCAGCGAGTTCATCGCGAACGAGCGCCCCACGAGCTCGAACCGGGATTCGATCGTCTGCCTGAGCCGCGTGTTTTCTTCTTGAAGCTCCAGGTGCTGGAGCGCGTTTCGAAGCGTGACGAGAATGCGATCGGTGTCGAGTGGCTTCTCGAGGATGTCGTACGCTCCGTGCTGCGTAGCCTCGACCGCCGTCTGGATCGTGGCATGGCCGCTGATCATCACCACCACCGCTGCGGGGTCGAGCTGGCGGAGCCGCTTCAGCGCCTCGATGCCGTCGATTCCGGACATCTTCACATCGAGAAAGACGAGCTGCGGCTTCCACTTCTCGTACTCGGTGATTCCTTCCCCGGCGCTGCCGACGCTGCGCACTTCGTAGCCTTCGTATTCGAGGAGCTGGCCGAGCGCGGCGCGAATCCCCTGCTCGTCGTCGACGATGAGGACGCGTCTGCTCATTTCGAATTCCGGTATATGACGACGCGTCCGTTCGCGATACGCACGTCGGCGATGTAGTCCGGAACGACGAGAGGAAGCCCGTCGTCGGCCACGCCCTCGGGGCGCGCGCCCCTGGAGAAGCCGCGGATGAGCCGCGGAATGAGGTTCTTCGGGACGGCGAAGTCGCGCAACTGGAGGTCGGTCACGCGAAACTCCGCCAGCCCGGGACGGATGACGTGAAAGTACCCCGCGAGCTGCATTGTCTCGCGATCGCCAAGAAAGGCCGCGAAGGGCCCGAGCGCCCCCGCTCCGCCGAAATCGCTGAGCTGCACCGATGCCCGCACCGCCAGGCGATCGCCGAGCACCGCCGACTCGATTCTCTCCGCCGAAGGAGGAAGCTGACGCGAGAGGGCAACGAATATGTACGACGACAAATCGCCGGGCCGGATGCTCTCGAACACCGGAGCTGCGCGGCCACCCAACTCCACGATGGACGTACGCGCGCGCTCCGCCCCCTCCGGGGTGATCGGCTCCCAGACGACCGCGGTGTCTGCCGCGGCCGGATCTCCGCCAGCACTGAAGCCGATTCTATCCCGAAGGATCCACCCGGCCGCCACTGCGACGAATACGACGACGAGACATCCGATGGTCCGCATGGTGGTATCCTACTCGCGGCCCAGCGCGGCGCTACCCACCACGCGATATACAGGGCGTCCGTCGACACTCTCGCTCACCATCAGGTCGAGCGCATCGACGGTCGCGGCGGCTTCGAACCGGATCGACCGCGCGGCCACGGCAATGCGTGCCGGATCGAGGGGCCACTCCTTCACGCGGCCGAGGGTGACGTGCGGGCGATATGCGCGCGCCTCGACCGCGTGCCCGAGCGCGGCGCAGGCGCCTTCCACGTCGTGATGAAGAAGCTCGAGCTTCGGGTCGGCCTTCACACCAAGCCATACGACGCGCGGCTGCTGAAGGTTTGGAAATGCGTTCAGCCCGCCAAGCTCCACGGATACGGGGTCATATCTCGCCGCGACGTCGGCCAGCGCGCTCGACAGCGGAGCGATCGCGCCCTCGGCGTGCTCGCCCAGGAATTTCATGGTGAGATGAATTCGGGGAGCGTCCATCCACCGGATCTCCGGGGCGGCGAGGCGCAGCGGCTCCATGGCGGCGTAGATCGCGAGCCGCATCTCCCCGGGGAAGTTAACCGCGATGAAGAGCCGCACGCTCGGCGGGGTCGGCCAGCAGCTCCAGTGCAACGTGGGTGAACCCATGCTCGCGACCGACGCGCAGGGCCTCTCGACGAATGCGCGCGTCGTCCAGTTGCGGCGTGCCCTGATCGGGAACGAGGATCGCGAGTCGGTCATGCGACTCGACGTTGCACTGGATCCCGATCTCCCGCAGCGCCGCCTCCAGGCTCGCCGCGCTCACGCGCTCGTGACTCCGCCGAGCACGTTGAGCGAGCCTGATCGGAATCCCGAGAGGTCGATCACCACCCGCGTGAAGCCCGCGGAGAGCACCGCCTCGCGCAGGGCTCGACGAGCCGGCGGGCGCAGCCAGCTTTCGAGCTCCGTGCGCGAGAGCTCCACACGCGCGACGTCGCCGTGGTAGCGAACCCTGAGGTCTCCGGTCACGCCGAGGGAGCGCACGGCGCGCTCGGCGGCT
>JBGTMW010000559.1:0-2025 GCA_041743365.1 Gemmatimonadaceae bacterium | reverse complement strand
GAGGCGGGGCTGGAGGAGTTCGGGGTGCTCAGCTCCGACCCGTCCTTCGCGGATTTCGTCTGCATGTACATCGGGGAGGGCTACAAGAGGGATCGGAATCGGGTTGCGCTCGCGAACTCCGATCCGGTCGTGGTGTCTCTCGCAACGAGATGGATCGGACAGGAGACGGCCCCCAAGATGGACTACGCCGTCCAGTACCACGCCGACCAAGATCTGGAGTGGTTGCAGCAGTTCTGGTCCTTCCGGCTCGGGGTGAAGCCCGAGGCGATCAGGGCGCAGCGCAAGTCGAACAGCCGCCAGCTGGCCGGCCGCGGCTGGCGTTCGAGATACGGCGTGCTTACGGTCGGCACCAACGACACGATGCTCAGGGCACGCCTTCAGGCCTGGATGGACCAGGTCAAGTTGCGCTGGATCCAGGGCTAGACTGCGGCCTTCGGGGCGTAGCGAAGCCTGGTAACGCGCCTGCCCTGGGAGCAGGAGATCCTCGGTTCAAATCCGGGCGCCCCGACTAGCCCGTCCACTCAGGCTGGACGCCGTCTCGGACAAACGCTTAGCTCGACGACCGCCGCCTAAACCCGGAACCGCCTCCGCCGATGACTGCGGAAGTGTTTGATGGGAAGCAGCAAGGGGGGCACAGATTGCGGGCGCGGGCTTGGGGCAGTGATGCGCCCGAACGCACACGCCTTCCACGCGGATCTCAACGGACCTGACATCGGGTCGGGATTCCGGAAACGCCCCGAGGTGCGCACTGCGCCCTTGCGCGCGGACCGGTGTCCACGTGACGGCGAACGACTTACTAGATGAACAACGAAAGGACAAAGGGGACATGAGAACCAAAGGGACGAGGGGCGGCCGCGCGCTGCTCCTCACGGCGCTGGGCGCTTCGGTGGCACTTGCGTCATTGGCGGGGCCGACCCCCGCGCAGGCCGGATCGTGGACCGCGCTGCAGTGCGGAAGCGGCAACTGGAGCCACGAGGCGACCGCGGTGAGCGCCGGCACGCTGAATGGCTTTTCGACGAACGACACCTGTGGCTCCTCGGATCGCAGGCTCGGCGTCTACAGCTATGGCTCCAGCGGAACGGCATCGTTCTCCGGGTGGCGGTTCAATCCGCCCGCGGGCACGTACTTCTCGCGAGTGCAGGCCAGCGGCGACACCCACAGCGGCTCGAGCACGGCGCTGCTCTTCACCCGTCCTCGTGGCGGCGGTTCGGCAAGTATCTTTGGCGACGTCGACTCCGGCGGCTTCGTTGCGATGGATTCCGGCGAAGTGGTCGCCGGCGAGTTCGGTGTTCGATTGGCCTGCAACAGGGCTTCGAACTGCACGGGATCGCTGCAGGAGTGGACGCAGGCCCGGGACTTCCGGATGACGGTCGTCGACGACACCCCTCCCGACGTGCCGGTCGTCTCCGGCGACCTCGTCCCGGCAGGTTGGAAGCGCGGCGCGGTCGACGTGGATGCGACGCTGAGCGATACCGGCGGTGGGGTCGCGTTTGACTGGATCATGGTCAACGGCGAGCTGGCCGCGCAGGAGGCTCAGTGCGACCCCGAGACCGCCGGCTCCTTCACGGTCAAGCTCAAGCCCTGCCCGTCGAACGCGACGCATTCGACTTCACTCAACACCAACGTCGCGCCGTGGCAGGAGGGCGCCAACAGCGTGTCCGTGTGTGCGTTCGAGTACGGAGCAGGATTCGACGGTCCCGCCTGCCGGACGCTCGACGTGGACGTCGACAACGAGGCGCCCGGCCCTGTCGGAGGTCTAACGGTGAACGGCGTTAGCGAGACCGCTTGGACCGCGGCCAACGACTTCGACCTGAGCTGGAGCAACCCGGCACAGGCGAGCGCCGAGTCGCCTCTCGACGGCGTGCATTACCGCGTTCGCGAGCCGGGCGGGACCTACGACTCGGGCCGGATGACGGTGGCAGGGTCCGGAGCCTCCGAGCTCGAGGACCTGACCATGCCGCATCCCGGCCGCTTCGAGGTCTCCGTCTGGGGCCGCGATGTAGCCGGCAACGCCGACGAGTCAAC
>JBGTMW010000558.1:0-4374 GCA_041743365.1 Gemmatimonadaceae bacterium | reverse complement strand
TGTGCCGGGCGGCACGACATCGTTTCATCCGTCAGGAGAACGAAGCCGCGCCGCCGTATCACACGTGCGAATGTCTGGTCACGGTCGTGTCACGCGCGCGGTGGCGCGCGCGTGGGATCGGCGAGCGCCCCGGCCATCGGGCGCGCTCGCCTATCGCCCGGTCCTGTCAGAATCCGCGGGGCGACCAGGTCATCCCGAACGAGAACACGCGGCCCACGTCATAGGCCTCCCGTGTCACCGGCCCCTGCTCGAGGCGATAGCGCGCGTTCAGGACATTCCGCGCGTCGAACTTGCCCATCACGCCGCCGCCGACCGGGAATCGAACCGAGAAGTCGAGCATGTGGCGTGGCAGCTCGTACACATCGGGAAGACCCGCCGCCGCCGCACTCTGGATCCGCCTGCCGACGACGTTGTACAGGACGGTGGCGCTGGTACGGCCATCGCCCGCGGCATAGGTGACACCTGCATTGGCGACATATGGCGCCTGCCCGACCATTGCGCGGTTCACGTTCTCGAGACTGGCCGTACCAGTTGTGTCGACCTCGATGTCGCTCGCCATGACCGTGACGTTCGTGAAGATCGTCACGGGTGCAAGCCACCCGCCGAGGGGTGCGAGTCCCTTCCGCGCCTCGAGCTCGATGCCGTAGTTGCTCGCGCGAAGCGCGTTCGCGTAGGAGACGAGCGAGGATCCGGAGGTCGCGACCTGCACGCGCTCGATGGGCTTGTCGAAATTCTTGTAGAATCCGGCGATGCTGAAGAGCTCACCGACGTTCGGGTACCACTCCCAGCGCACATCGGCATTGCGAATCACGGTCTTGACCAGCTTGTCGTTGCCGATCACGGCCTCACCGCCGATGATGTCGAGATAGGTGATCGGCGCGAGCTCCCGGAACTCCGGCCGCGACAGCGTCTGCGATCCGGAGAACCGGAGATTCTGCGACTCGGTCAGTGCGACGTTCACGGCGAGCGACGGAAGCAGGTCGGTTTCGCTACGCGGTACGTCCGTCTTCGTGCTGTCGGCACGCTCGGCGCGAAGGCGGAGGCGCCACTGCTCTGCACGCAGCCCTCCGACGACCTGCACGCGATCGGTCAGCCCATAGTGGACCATGCCGTAGTAGGCGCTCACCCGGTCGTCCGCGACGTAGGATCCGCCCGAGGTCAGGGCCAGCACCGTGAAGACATTGCTCCCGGGCTGTGAATGGCGTCCATCGAAGATCTCCTCCGCCGGTCGCGCCAGCTCTTCCATGGGAAGACCACCGTATATGCTGTACGACTGGTTGAAGGAGTCGCGGTCGGTCGTTCGGAGCAGCGTGCCGAACTTGACGTAGTCCTGGCCGGTGACGCCGAAGGAGAGTCTACCGTTCAGTCCCCCGCTCAGGGTGCTCTCGTCCAGGTCACCGAAGGTGCGACGCGCGGCCTCGGAGCTCACCGAGAAGAACGTCAGACGGCGGTCCTCGCCCTCGATGTAGACGAGGTCCGATCGATCGGGCTCCATGCGCGTGACACCTGCGCTGGTGAGGTTCCAGTCCAGCGCCGCGCGACTGCCGAACAGGTGCTCCCCGCGCAGCTGGTTCGAGCGCACGCTCCGCTCGACGTATCGGAGAGTCGTCCGCTCGAGGTTTACCCCGATGTTCTCATCCAGACCGAAGTCGCGGCGGGCTTCGTTGTCGGAGGTGCGGTTGTACGTGTTGTTGAAGGCGAATCGGCTGCTGCCCACGAGCGTGCTGAGGTTGAGGACGCCTCCCCAGAGCGAGCTCACGCGGCCGGTCTCGCCGGTGAAGCGGCTCGAGTACTGGGCGCTCTGTCCATCCGTCGTCGCGATCGCGAGGCCGCGCTCCTCGTTGGTGCGAACCTCCTGAGCGTTCGACATCGTGAACGACCCGACGTAGCCGATGCGCTGGCCGAGAATCAGGTCATTGCCGCCGAGGGTGGCGGCGAGACCATAGTTGGGGGCTCCGTTGGCTCGATCGACCGACCACGCGTTGCGAAAGGACGAGATGTACTGGTTGAAATCCTGCTGCGTGGACCCGCGGAGGTTGCCGGCGCTCGCGAGGACCGAGGGCCTGTCGCGGCCCGACCCCGCCATTGCCAGCCGCTCGCCACCGATCGTCGGCGCGGCAAGAATGGACTTCCCGGTCGCGGCATCGTTGTAGCCGGCCGAGACCGAAAGCGAGAGCATGCGCTCAGCGGGAAACTCGCGCGTCTGGATGTTGACTTCCGCTCCGCTGAAGTCGCCCGGCTGGTCCGGCGTGAAAGTCTTCGATGTCGTCACGGACTGGAGCAGTCCTGCCGGAAAGAGGTCGAGCGGAACGACGCGACGTTCCGGCTCGGGGCTCGGCAGGCGCGCTCCGTTGAGGGATGCCGTGGTGTACCGCTCGCCCAATCCGCGGACCACGATGAAGCGGCCATCCTGGACGTTAACGCCGCTGACACGCTGCATCGCGGCTGCCGCATCGGAATCCGGACTTCGCGCGATCTGTTCCTGGGTGATCGCGTTGACGATTCCGGTCGCCGTCCGCTGCTCATCCAGCGCGGCGTTCACCGTTCCGCGCTCGGCGGATGCCGTCACCACCTGGGCCTCGAGCTCGAAGGTCGCGGTCTCCATGGAAATGTTCTGCTCCACGGCGGCTCCGGGATCGAGCAGGATTCCCGTGACTGTCTTGGGCGCAAAGCCTATCCGCCGGACCTGGATCGTGACGGTGCCCGCCGGGACGTTCACCACGGTGAAGCGGCCGTCGACTCCCGAAGTAGTTCCGAGCGTCGTTCCAACGACCTGAATACCGACGTCCTGAAGACCCGCTCCGTTCGAGGCATCGATGATGCGGCCGACGATGCGGCCTGTCGGGAGCGCGGTGGGTGCCGCCTGGGCGGTTGCGGTGCTTTCGGGTCCTGCAAGAGACAGCAGCGCCAGCATGAAAAGAGCGACACTGCGAACGGACGAAGTCATGTGCGTCTCGGGGCGAGAGGTGAGCGCGTTGCGACGAGAGGCGCGCGAACACCCGGAGATTGCGGTATGGAGGTCTCCATTCCCGCACGGACGTGCAACGATCATGTCACGACAGCCCCTGGACCGGGGCGGTCAGGGGGCTGGAATTCCGGCGAATCAGGCGGGTTGCCGAGTCCGGAGGAGGGTCTCCGCGTTCGGTGAGGATCGTCGCGGCGGAGCGTCACGCTGGCCCGACGGCGGAGTCACATCGTAGTCACGGGGTCGTATCGGTCGGGGCGGGGAAGAATGCAGTGACCGTTGTTCCGCGCCCTATCGCACTGTCCGCGCGCACGCGTCCACCATGCGCTTCGACGAGATGCCTCACTATGGAGAGGCCGAGACCGGTACCTCCTGCGTCTCGCGATCGGGCGGGATCGACGCGGTAGAAGCGCTCGAAGATGCGCGGCAGCTGGTCGGGGGCTATCCCGCATCCCGTGTCCCGGACGCCGACGTTCACGCCCCCCGGTTGTGGCTCGGAGAAGACGGTGACCGTCCCACCGTCGTTGGTGTGGCGGATCGAGTTCTCCACGAGGTTCGACAGTATCTGGCGCAGTGCCGTGGGATCGACATATACGCTCGAAGCATCCGCGTGAGGGCTCACGTTCACGGTGATCCGCTTCGCTTCCGCGGCATCCCCCACCGTCGCCAGCGCATCGCCCGTGGCATGGGCGATCTCGACCATGGCTGGATTCGGAAGCCAGCCGCCGGACTCGATGCGCGACAGGTCGAGCAGGTCATCGACGATGCGCTGCATCCGTCGAGCATGCACCTGGATCGTCTCGGCGAAGCGGCGTCGCTGAGTGGCGGGGAGGTCATCCTCCGCGAGTGTCTCGGCGAAGCCGCCGATGACCGTGAGCGGAGTCTTGAGCTCGTGCGAAACGTTCGCGACGAAATCGCGCCGTACGGTCTCGAGGTGACGGATCGGACTCAGGTCGAAGACCGCTACCACCGCGCCACCGCTCGCAAGAGGGAGTGCCGTTAGTGCCAGCGTTCGGTCATCGACACGAATCTCGGTCGGCGGCGGACTCGTTCCATCGAGCGCCAGCTCCAGCGCTTCGCGGAGGGCGCGCTCGCGCGGGAGGTAGTCCACGGGTATGGGTACCGATCCCCGCAGGCCGAGCAGCCGCCGTCCGCTGTCGTTGATACGCACAATGCGCCGCCCCGCGTCCACCGCGAACACGCCCTCGTTCAGCGCTTCGATGAGTGCCTCCATCAGCGCGTCCTCGCTCTCGAGCGCGTTGAGACGCGCGGCGAGCTGGTCGGCCATTCGGTGCAGCGCAGTCGCGAGGTCGCCAACCTCGCCCGGCGCGGTGAGCCGCGGGCGTCGCGACAGGTCGCCGGAAGCGAGCCCGCGAGCGACATCGCGAAGCTCCACGATCGGGCGCGAC
>JBGTMW010000557.1:0-5097 GCA_041743365.1 Gemmatimonadaceae bacterium | reverse complement strand
GGCGGCGTCTGCAGCCGTGGACCGGCCGCCCGGCGCGACACCGGTACCTTCGACCCCGGCCCCGGTTTCCGCGCAGGGGGCTCTCACCCCCGTCAAACGCGGAGAACTCCGTAACGGCCCCGGCGGGCAGATACTCGGGCGGCTCGACAGCGGGGCTCTGCTCACCCCCCTCGCCCGTGAAAACGGCTGGACCCGCGTGCGGGTCGAAGGCTGGGTTCGCGATGAAGACCTGCTCCCCGCCGATCCTTCCCTTCAGCTTACGCTCAGCGCCGCCGACATTCGCGCTGCGCCCGACAGGACGCGGGGAGCCATGGTGCGGTGGGAGGTCCAGTTCATAGCGATCCAGCGCGCCGACCAGCTTCGCCGCGATCTCCGGGCCGGGGAGCCCTATATCCTCGCGAGGGGCCCGGGCGACGAGGGAGCGCTGCTGTACCTGGCCATTCCGCCCGCGCTTCTCCAGCAAGTCGAGCAGTTCCAGCCGCTTCAGGCGCTGATCGTAACCGCCAGGGTGCGCGTGGGGCGAAGCGAGCCCGTCGGCGTTCCCATTCTCGACCTGCTTTCGGCTGTGCGCCGATGACGCCCGCGGGCCCCGCATTTGCCTGACTCATCCATACGTCGCGGCCTCCCGGCCGCACTACCCCCGCCGCTCCCCCAAGGGGCGGCACTTCTTTAAATAACGCATCGGCACCATGGCTCAGCACCCCGATCGTCCCGGCGCAAGCCCCAATCCCGGGTTGCCACGTACCCCTCACCAGGAGCGCCGCCGCGCTGGCTGGGGTGAGTTCCGCCACGCCTACCCGGGCATTCTCGCTACCATGACGGTTGCGCTCGTGCTCATGCTCTCCGCGATAGGCTGGCTCATATACAAGCAGGTCGACTACCGACGCGAGATCGATCGCCTCCGATCCGGCATGACGGACGTCGAGCGCAGCCGTACCGACATGCTGATGTCGTCCACCCAGAATCGGCTCCAGGTGGCGCTCGAGCTAATCCGCCGCCAGGCTCTCGGGGACAAGGAGCTCCACCTTGCGGTCGCAGTCGACAGTGCAGTGATGCGCCTCCAGCGCGAGGGCGCCCTGCTCCGCGACATGACCGTCACGGTCGGCCCGGAGAAGGTCGTCGGGACCTCGCCGGATACCGTTCACATGGCCATTCCGCGCGGTACCCGCACCGTCGAGAGAATCATCGAAGGAGACGACGGCTGGGAGATTCCGCGTTGGGTTTACCTGGATCGCGGCCTGGCGGTACCGGAGGACAGGTCGGTGAAGGGCGCGCTGGGCCCTGTCGCACTCCTCCTGAATGGCGGCACGGTGATGTATTCGATGCCGAGCGCGGGCCCGCTCAACGATTCGAGTTACGTGCTGCCCGGCAGTGTTCGCGCAAGCGCCTCCGACCTCCGGGCGATCCTGCCGAATCTGAAGACGGGGATGCGCGTTTACTTCTACTGACGTGCCCTGATCCGCCTTGACGCGTCTGTCCCGAGGGCGCGACGCGCTTCGGGGCGACGCCTCGGACAGCGGAGCGTGCCTGGCGTTGCAGGGCGCGACGCGAGCCTCAATGTTGGAACGGAAGGCCCCAAAAGGTGTCTGACTTCGACTACGCCACCGCGGGTGGCACCGACGGCTTCAAGGGAGGGATGGGATGGCATCACGAGGTTTCCTGACTAGCGGTGGACGGCTTGCATGGGGGCTGATCCTGGCGGTCGTGCTGGGGATGGCAACGAGCACGTTCCTCCTTGCGACTACCGCAGAAGTGCGACTCGAGCGCGACGTGACCCGGATGGTGTTCAACGACAACGTCGAGTTGTTGGAGGACGTCAAGAAAACCGTCAGCACGCAGCGCGATAGCCTCACGGGTCTACTCGCCGGCAGCCCTGAGGGACCCCGCGAGAAGCCGTACATCGTCGTAAGCCTCGCCGAGAACCGGCTGTGGTTCAAGCAGGGATCCGAGACGTTGTTCGAGACCCGGGTCGCGAGCGGCAGCGGCAAGACCCTCGTCAAGGAGGGCGGCACCAGCCACTACAAGTTCGACACTCCGCGCGGGCGCCTTCTCGTAACCCGAAAGGATCTTGACCCCCAGTGGGTCCCGCCCGACTGGCACTTCATCGAGCAGGCCAGGAAGCGCGGCCTCGGACTCGCAAGGCTGAACAGGGGCGAACAGATCCCGACAGCTGATGGAGCCGTCGTCACGGTGGCTGGCAACGACGTCGTCAAGCGCTACCCGGACGGCCGGCAGGTGCCCCTCGATGCCCAGGATGGGCGCGAGATCACGGTCAACGGCAACATCGTCATCCCGCCTTTCGGCACGAACCAGCGCAAGTATCCGGACGTTCTCGGGACTCACCGCCTCTATCTGGGCGATGGTTATGCCCTCCACGGCACGAACAACCCGGCTTCCATTGGCCAATCGGTCAGCCACGGCTGCATCCGGCTTCGCAACGAGGACATTGCCAGGCTGTACGAGATGGTCCCGCTGGGCACCCCGGTTTTCATATACTGACCGATCGGACAGACGGCGGCCGCCAGCGGGGTACATTCGCGCTGGCGGCTTTCTCTGAATCCGCTAACGTTGGTCAGTCGCAGGCGTCACATCCTTCGCGAAGCTGCGGAGGCTCCTTGCTCAGGGCACGCCGGCCAGTCAGCCGGTTCGCAAAGCCATGAGACGATGCGCATCCGGCATCGCCCGTCTGGTTACCAGGGAGAAACTCAGTTGCAGAAAATCTTCGATCGCGCGCGACCGACCGGTCGCGCGCTCGGCGTTCTCGTTCTGGCAGGCGCCGCCGTCGTTGCCGCAGCCCGGCCCGGGGTGGTCAATGCTTCCACCCCGGAGCACCGCACGGATACCCTGGCCCGGGATTCGAGCCGGGTTTCGGCTCTCGACTCGCTACTCGGGTTCAGCAGGAAGCTTCGCGTGAAGCTGGTCGCTGACCCTGCGGTCCTCCAAAGCGCGCCGATCTCGGAGCTGTTCGGCGAGCACCTGAACGCCGAGCCCGACGTCTACACGCTCCGGGACAGTTCCCTCAATCGCTCCTTCGCTCTGATCACCCTCCTGCCGTTCACCGAAAAGAAGGGCAGCACGGTCGGAACGTACCGTGTGGGCAGCTGGCCGGCCGAGAGGCGAAAGCCGCTGTCGGCTGCGTACGGCAACCCGGCCGGCTTCATTCGGGTCACTCGCGAAAACCAGAACACCCTGGTATCCGAGCACTTCCGGCTCAGGGATTTCCTCACCAAGGACCAGCAGAACGTCTGGCCGAAGTATCTGGTCCTGCGCGAGCCGCTGATCGACAAGCTCGAGCTGGTAATCGATGAGCTGGCCCGGATTGGAATCGTGGTCAAGCGAATGACGGTCATGTCGGGATTCCGCACTCCACAGTACAATGACAGGGGGGTCGGCGGCGGGGGCCGGGCATCGAACAGCCGCCACCAGTACGGCGATGCCGCAGACGTGTTCGTCGACAACGACGGCAACGGACGAATGGATGATCTGAATAGGGACGGCAGAATCGACCATCGCGACGCGCAGGTCATCCTCGACGCGGCTGAGCGCGTCGAGCACGCGCATCCTGCTCTCGTCGGCGGCGGTGGACTCTACCGCGCGACGAAGGCTCACGGGCCGTTCGCCCACATCGACGTGCGCGGATCGCGCGCGCGCTGGGGGAGCTGAAATGACGCCGGAGCGCAGGCGTCGCAGGGGAGGCACCGGACATCGAGCGCACCTGCTCACCGTCCTTCTCTTCTGCGTCGCGGCGCTGGCCGTGATCGAGTTCCACATTCCCCCGAACAGCCTGCTGCGGTCCACGGCTCGGGCGGAAAATGTCGTCCCCGCACTCCCGGAAGCTCGCCCCTCGATCAACGCATTCGGCAACAGCGGGGAGGTCCGGGTGCGGATCGCGCTCCCGGGCCAGCTCGTCGAATACCCGCTCGAGGTCAACGGGAACCCATCCTCGATCGGCTATCAGTGGGTGACGATGTCCGACTCGATGCCCGCCGATTCGCTGCGGCCGCTGGGAGGAGCCACGGTCCTCGCCCCTGCGTCTCCCGGTTTCTACCGGTTGTCGCTCGTTCGTGGGGAGGAGCGCCAGATCGTCGATGAGCTCACCCTGGCGGTGCTGGTTCCATTCTCCGAGAAGCTGGGTGGAACGCTCAACGGCTATCGGATCGGTACCTACCTGGCCGAACGCCTCGGGACATCGAGGAGCGAGGCGCCGGCTGGATTCGTGCAGGTCGAGAGCGATGAAGCCGACCTGCCACTCACGCGCCATTTCAAGCTGTCCGACTTCATCAGCCACGACAATCAGGATACGTGGCCGCGGTATGCCGCGATCAGCCCGAAGCTGCTCGACAAGCTCGAGCTGGTGCTCGCGGATCTCGCGCGGCGCAGGGGGAGCGACGCACCGGTCGGTCTTTCGGTGTCCGTGCATTCGGGCTTTCGAACGCCGAGCTGGAATCTCATCAACCGCTTCGCCGGTGACAGTCGCCACCAGTATGGCGACGCGGCCGATGTAGCCATCGACGCGAATGGCGATGGCCGGTTCACGCTCGCCGACAGCAGGCTCGTCGCCCTTGCGGTAGAGGCGGTCGAACGGGATTATCCCGAGTTGGTTGGGGGCTTCGGACTGTACAGCGGTCCGAAATATCGAACACCATACGTGCACATTGATGCGCGGGGGCACCGGGCTCGCTGGCGCGGTTGACCCGCCGGGAGCTCCGATGAACACCTTCCTCAGGGATCGCATCGTCCGCAAGCTGGAGTCACTCTCGGACGAGCGACTCTACCAGGTTCTCGACTACGTCGAGTTCCTTGAATCAAAGTATGCCGAGCGCCAGGCACCGCCGCCCGGGATCTTCACCCGGTTCGCCGAGACCGTCGAGGACCAGCTTCGCGCCGGCCGCGTCTCGGCTTCGGCGATCTCCGAGACCATGGGTTTGATGAACCGGGCGATGGGCGTTCTCAACGGAGTCGCAGCCGCTGGCAAGTCTGTTGCTAGTGACATAGTCGGCGCCGCTCGGAGCACCGAGCGGACGGCGGCCGAACCGGCTGTCACATCGTCACCGGCCGCGGCACCTCCGCAGCCGCCGGGCGCGCCTCCTCCTCCTC
>JBGTMW010000556.1:0-3752 GCA_041743365.1 Gemmatimonadaceae bacterium | reverse complement strand
CTGATCCGGCGCTGGCAACGCCGTCACCAAGCCCCGCCTCGATCATTCCCGGGACAGGGGGCGGAAGCGGCAACGACAGCACCGCCGGGTTCGGTCCCGGCACCGGAGGTGGAGTCGGCTCCGGAGTCGGGACTGGTCGGGGATCCGGTATGGGCCCCGGCACCGGGGGCGGAGCGGGGAACGTCTATCTTCCGAGCGCCACGCAGGTGTTCATCCCCCCGGAAGCACCGGACCGAATCACTCCCTACACCTTCGTCGCACATTTCGATGTCGACGAGAAGGGCAAGGTGCTCAAGATCGAGTTCAACGAGTCGAGGGACCGGGACTACAACCGAAGACTCCGGGCAATGCTCGCCGAGGTTCGCTTTCGACCAGCGACGACGCTCGACGGAGTTCCCATTCGCGCAACGGCGACGATCGAGTTCACGGTCTACTAGCTTCGCGGGTCGAATCGTCCTAGCCATTGCCGCGCGCCGGTCCTATCTTGCCGCGGCTTTTTCGTTCCCGCCTGCCGCGGTCGCCCGGCCCTTCCTCCCTCAACCTCGCCGATGAGATCACTGTTCGCGCGAAAGCCCATTGCCGACCTGCTGGCCGAGGGCGAGAACCCCACCGGTCTGAAGCGGGCGCTCGGCGCCGGAGACCTGGTGCTGCTGGCGATCGGCGCGGTGATTGGCGCCGGAATATTTTCGGCGATCGGGACCGCGGCTGCCGGTGAAGCCGGGGTCCGGAGCGGCGCCGGCCCTGCGCTCATCGTGTCGTTCATCCTCCTTGGCGGAGTGTGTGCGCTCGCGGCGCTCTGCTACGCCGAGCTTGCGTCGATGATCCCGCAGGCGGGGAGCGCCTACGCGTACTCCTATGCGACGCTCGGCGAGTTCATAGCGTGGATCATCGGCTGGGATCTCATTCTCGAATACGCGATTGGGAACATCGCCGTCGCGATCGCGTGGTCGGGCTACTTCAACTCGCTGCTCACCGGCATCGGGATCAACCTCCCGGGTTGGCTGGTCACCGGCTACCGAACCGCGTTGAAGAGCACGGACCCGGCCGTACAGTCGCTGATGGACACCGCCCCGCGGATCGCCGGGATCCCGATCCTGTTGAACCTCCCTGCGTTCCTGATCGTGGGTTTCGTGACGTGGCTGCTCCTCCTCGGAGTGCGAGAGAGCGCTCGGGCGAATCTGATCATGGTCGTAATCAAGCTCGCCGTCCTCGCTCTGTTCGTGGTGGTGGGGGCGTTTCATATCGATCCCGATAACTACAGGCCTTTCGCGCCGAATGGATTCCGCGGAATCTGGCAGGGCGCGGCCATCATCTTTTTCGCCTACATCGGATTCGACGCGGTGTCGACCGCCGCCGAGGAAACGAGGAACCCGCAGCGGAACGTGCCCCTCGGGATCCTCGGCGGCCTTGGCATCTGCACCGTGATCTACGTGATCGTGGGAATCGTCGCGACCGGCGTCGTCCCCTATCAGGAGCTCGCGTCGGCCAACCCTCTGTCACGCGCGCTCGAAGTCGCGGGCCTGCCGACGTTCAGCTGGATTGTTGCGTTCGGAGCCGTCATCTCGCTCACGGCCGTCCTTCTGGTCTTCCAGTACGGCCAGCCGCGGATCTTCTTCGCGATGGGGCGTGACGGACTGCTTCCTCCGTGGGCCGCCAAGGTCCACCCGAAGACGCGCATTCCGCACATCACCACGATTTTCACGGGAGTCGTGGTCGGAGTTGGTGCGCTCTTCCTCGAGGAGAATGAGATTTACGACCTCACCAACGTGGGAACGCTCTTCGCGTTCGCCGTCGTCTGCATCGGCGTGCTTGCGCTGCGCATCCTCGAGCCGGAGCGAAAGCGCCCCTTCCGGGTTCCCTTCGTCTGGTTCATTGCGCCACTCGGCGCGGTTGCCTGCATCGGGACAATGTACGGTCTTCCCGATCGGACATGGGGTCGCTTCGGCGCCTGGCTCGCGATCGGCATTGCGCTCTATTTCGCGTACGGTTACCGCCACTCCACACTCCGTCGCGGAGCACCGCCGGTTCCGCTCGACCCACCACCCCCCATCGAGAAGTCATGAGCGCATCGATCGCACATACAGGGAAGGGGCTGCCGCTGCACACCAGGATCGGAATCGGCCTGGTCGTGGGTGCAGTGGCAGGCCTGGCAGCGAACGCGTGGATCGGTCCGCAGCACGACGTTGTCACGTGGCTGAACAAGTACATCGCGGGACCGATCGGCCAGGTATTCCTGCGACTCCTGTTCATGATCGTGATGCCGCTCGTCTTCGCGTCCATCTCGCTCGGTGTTGCCGGCCTTGGCGACCTGCGGCGCGTGGGGCGTGTCGGCGGCAAGGCGATGGGGTTCTTCCTGATGAGCACCGTTCTCTCCGCGACGCTCGGGATCCTTCTCGTGCTCGCGGTCAGGCCCGGCTCGCGGATTCCCGAGGACGTGCGCGCGGATCTGCTCTCCACTTACGCCAGCGATGCGGCGGTGAGGGTGACTCAATCCGAGCAGAGCACCTTCGGCATTCAGACGCTCGTGAACATCGTCACGAACAATCCGTTGAGGTCCGCCGTGGAGATGGACATGCTCGGCGTGATCTTCTTCGGGATCATGTTCGGCGCGGCGCTGACACTGATCTCGGCGGAGCGGGCACGGCCGATGATAGGAGTCCTCGAAGCGCTGCAGGACATAGTGATCAAGATCGTGGGATTGGCAATGAAGCTCGCCCCATACGGCGTGGCGGGCCTCATCTTCGGCGTTACATCCCGGTTCGGTCTCGAGCTTCTTGCGCCACTCGGCCGTTACGTGGGTGTGGTGCTCATCGGGCTCGCCCTTCACACGTTCGTCACGCTCGCGCTGCTGGTCAGAGCCCTCGGCGGGGTCTCCCCGCTGCTGTTCTTCGGTCGAATACGATCGGCCATGATAACCGGGTTTTCGACGAGCTCGAGCGCGGCTACCCTCCCGACGAACATTGCCGTGGCGGAGCAGAACCTGGGGATTCCACCGAAGATCGCCGGCTTCGTGCTTCCGCTCGGAAATACGATGTGCATGAACGGGACGTCGCTTTACGAGGGGATCACGATCATCTTCCTCGCGCAGGTCTTCGGCATCGCGCTGACCGTTCCTGAAATGATCATCGTCATGGCGATGGCGGTCATCACCGCGGTCGGCGCCGCGGGGGTTCCTGGCGGTTCGCTGCCCCTGCTCGTCGGGATCCTCGTGATGTTCAAGGTCCCGGGCGAGGGCATCGCCCTGATTCTCGGGATCGACCGCATCCTCGACATGGCGCGAACAACGGTGAACATCACCGGCGATCTCGTCGCGACGACGTTCGTTGCCCGGTCGGAACGCGTGTGGGATGCCTCCATGATTCCAGCCGTCCCGATGGGCGCGCCGGGGGTGCCGCTGGACGACAGCCCGGGTTGGCCTACCTCGGCGAACCTGATCGGGGAGCCGGAGCCAGGCTCCGTAGCGGAGACCCCACCTCCGCGCGCCGGTCCGAGGACGTAGCCGACCAGGCGTCTACTGCGCGCTGACGCCGAGGAAGCGCAGCGCGCCGCGGACGGCCCCGCGGGCAGGTATCACTTCCTCCGCGCGTAGCTGCGCGCCGGGCACTGCCGACCTCAGGCGCTGCTCGAGCCGTTTCCGCAGGATGGTTCCCCGACTGAGGAGCCCTCCCGCGAGAGCGACGGGCGAGGCCGCCTGCTCGTCGCCGAACAGCTTCCGGGCGAGCGCGCGGACGTGCATCGCCAGTTCCTCGGCG
>JBGTMW010000555.1:0-3668 GCA_041743365.1 Gemmatimonadaceae bacterium | reverse complement strand
GACGCGCCGCTGGTGGCCGTCAGCGCGGTTCAGCTCGGGGCGTTCGCAGATGCACGAGCGGCGCGAAGCCTCGTAAGTTCGCTCGAGCAGGAGGGGTGGACGACGTCGCTCAGGGAGGCGACGGTGAACGGCGAGCGAGTGTGGCGCGTGCAGGTGGCGCCGACCACGAGCGCCGACCTCGCCGGGAGGATCGCCGTCGCCTTGCGGGCTGCGGGCAGGGGGCCATTCATCGTCCAGGACTCCGCGCGGCTCATCGGCGACGTCGAGGTATTCGCCGTGAACCGTGGAACTCAGGGGATGGCGGCGCGCACCAGGTGGGTGCTGTCGTCCGATCGCCGCTCGATGATCATCGTAGAGGACCCCGTGGGCGTCGAGGCCGAGGCGCTGCCGAACGGCTTCATCTTCGCCAGCGATTCTGGCGACTGGATGATCCAGCGCGACAGCGTGTGGGATGTGACCCCATCTCCCGACTGGCAGCGCCTCGCCTACGGAAAGGCGCACATCCTCAACGCCAGTGAAGGCGAGGCTGTCCCGGCGGCCACGTGGCAGCGCGTCGCCGCGGCGGTGAAGCTGCCGCTGGACAGCGTTCGCCGGAATGCGTTCATGACCAGCGGAATGGTGCCCGCCTATGGCTTCGCCCAGCCGGTGGTGACGGATGTTTCGGGACAGGCCGGCGGCGCGTCGATGTCCGGGACCGAAAGGACGCTACCGATAGCGGGCGGCTGGCGCGTGCGCTGGACATCCGATGGGGCCAACCTCGCGATCGGAGCGAAGCCCCTGATGGTCCAGGATGACTCGCCCTCGCTGTCATGGCTGGCGGTCGACCCGGCGAGTGGATCGGTTCGCGGACAGGTCGACGAGGGGGCGCTCGCGGCGGTTGCGTGGGTCGATGGACCGGTGATCGACATCTCCATCGCGATCGACCTCGAAGAGACGCGGTCGCTCGCGATCGAGGACGGAACCCTCGAAAGTCGAGGGGGCTGGATCCGGCTGAATGGTCGCATCATCGGACCGGGGCTGGCCGTGGCCGCGACGCGATCCGGACGGTACATCGCCGCGCTCACATACAAGGCGAATCCAAAGGAGTACGAAGCGACGGTCGAACCGGTGGTTTATCGCGCCGGGGGCAGCCGTTGACGGGAGCGAAGTGGAGAGAGCTGTGAATCTGTCGAAGTCGAACATGCCGTCGGGACGCGGAGCTCTGGCTGCATCAATACTGGTCCTCGCCGCGCTCGCGGTGCCGGCGGGCGCACAGAACTACGTGCTTCGCGCCGACGCGCTCCTCGGCCAGGGCAAGATCTTCCAGGCGGAGACTCTCTACTACTACGCGGCGCGGTCAGAGCCGCGGAACGCTACCGGCAGGCTCGCTCTCGGACGCTACCTGGCATCGCGTGGCGCGTTGCGGATCGGAGCGGTTCTGCTCGAGGAAGCGCGCCTCTTCGGCGGCGACCGAAAAGTCATCGCCGAGCACCTGGCTCCGCTGTACGCAAGGCTGGGCGACTATCGCGCTCTCTCATCGCTCCCGAGCTCGCCCCTCGCCTACGCCGAGCGCGCGCGCGCCGAGTGGCTCTCGGAGAACAGCGCACCCACAACCGGCCCCGACTCCGTAATCATCCCGGTGACGACAGGCTTGGCCAACCCGCTCGGCCAGATCCACATCGCGGTGGGGTCGGACACGATTCTCGCGACCATCGACGTCGCCGTGAACGGCCTCGTTCTCGACACGTCGTGGGCATCGAGGCGCGGCGTCAGGGTCTTTCGGTCGAGCGCGACTCCCGGCGTGAGTGATGCGGCGGGCGTCGCCATCAACGTCGGTCTCGGGGGTCCCCGGGGATTGATTCGCTCGGGAGTGCCGGTGAAGTTCGCGCCGACGGGCAGCACACGTTCGGCGCGCATCGGGATCGACGTCCTCGAGGACTTCGCGCCGACATGGGACCGCACCGGGTTGGGCGTCACGCTCGTTCTCCGAAAGGGGGGCCGGGCGCCGACCCCCTCGCCCTGGGCCCAGCGGATCCCGATCATCATTCGCCCGGGCGACCTTCTGCTCGTCCACCCGGTCGGCGGGATGGTATCGCTCGCGAGCCACACCGCGGAGGATGTGCTCGCAGCTCGCTGGACCTTCGACATCAGGCACGGCGAGATTGTGGTCGAGCGTTGACGATCGGTTTCCTCGGCCCTGCACCGAGATCCGAAATCGAACCGTACCACGCGCCGCGCGAGCGGAGCTACAGGTGACGACCGCTCCCCTCACCTGCCCAGAGATCTGATCTCGACCATGAGGCACCGATCCTGGACCACATCGATGCCCTCGCGCGCGAGGCGCTCGGCGGCCGCTGCGTTCCGGATTCCCGACTGAAACCAGACGTACCGCGGGCGCTTCGCGATGATGTCGTCGAGGTGCGCGGGGATGTCGTTGGGGCGCCGGAATACGTTCACCATGTCGATGTCGCCTGGTATCGCGGCTACCGATCGGTAAACGGGCACCCCCAGGATCTCGGTGGCCTCGGGGTAGTACACCGGAACCGGAACGATCTCGTAGCCCGCCTCCTGCGCGGCTTCGGGGACATAGAAGGCCGGTGCCCCGGTAGACTCGATCTTGATACCGAGCACGGCTATCCGCCGTGTGCGCTCCAGAATCGAGCGGATGCCGGCCGAGCTCTCTATGAGATGCGAGCGCCATTCCTCGCCTGCGGGGGACGGTCTGGTCATGTCCTCGCCCGACGCAATCGATGAGCCATGCGCGGCGTCGACGGTGACGGAAAGCGGTGACTCCGGCTAGCTTTTGCGGGTCGCGATTCCGCACAAATTCCGGAGAAACCGCATGCGCATGCTCATATTCGGCGCGGGGCTGCAAGGCTCCGCGTGTGCCTATGATCTGCTCCAGCAGGATGACGTGACCGAGGTCCGGCTGGCGGACCTTCACCCCGACCACCTGCCTGACTTCCTCTCCGCGCACTCGGGGCGCAGGTTGATCCCGACTCCGCTCGACGTGCGCGACCGCGAGGGCGTGCGCGCGCTGGTGAGGGAAAGCGATGCGGTGATGTCGGCGCTGCCCTACTACTTCAACCTCGACGTCGCGCGTCATGCGGCCGAGGCGGGGGTGCATTTCTGTGATCTCGGCGGCAACACCGAGATCGTGTTCAAGCAGCGGGAGCTGGATGCGCAGGCGCGCGACAAGGCGATCACCATCATTCCGGACTGCGGCCTGGCGCCGGGAATGGTGAACATCCTCGCCGAGCTCGGCATCACGTCGATGGACAAGGTCGAGAAGGTTCGGATCTATGTGGGTGGCCTGCCGCAGAACCCGGAGCCTCCGCTCAACTACCAGATCGTGTACTCGCTCGAGGGAGTGCTCGACTACTACACGACACTGTCGTGGGTGCTGCGCGGCGGGAAGCGGGTTCAGGTGAAGGCGCTGTCCGAACGCGAGGCGATGCCCTTTCCGGCACCGGTGGGCGAGCTCGAAGCGTTTCATACGGCCGGCGGGCTGTCGACGATGGCGTTCCGCTACGAGGGCAGGATTCCCTCGATGGAATACAAGACGCTCCGTTACCCCGGGCACGCCCACATAATGGAGGCTATTCGCGAGCTCGGCATGCTCGAGCTCGAGCCCGTCGATGTGAAGGGAATCAAGGTCGTCCCGCGCGACGTGTTCGCGGCGACCGCGG
>JBGTMW010000554.1:0-7096 GCA_041743365.1 Gemmatimonadaceae bacterium | reverse complement strand
CTGGACCGCCGCGGCCGCCGACTCGTCCTGCCGATCCCGACGACTCCACTCGTGCGAACGCGCCTGGCCCCCAGCCGCGCGCGGCAAGCGCGTACAAGCCGAACGAGTTCCGGATAATCGTCAAGGCGCAGCGTGACATTCCGCAGTCGAGCGCGGTGCTGCGCGGTGCGCGAGTGGTGACGATGCGCGGGGATGAGGTGATCGAGAACGCCGACATCGTCATACGCAACAATCGAATCGCCGCCGTCGGTGCGCGCGGGAGCGTACAGGTTCCCGCAGGTGCGGAAGTGATCGACGTGACCGGCAAGACCATCACGCCGGGATTCGTCGATACGCATTCGCACCTTCGTGTGCCGCGGCCGATCCACCGGGGCGAGGTCTGGTCGTTCGCCGCGAACCTCGCCTATGGCGTGACGACGACGCGCGATCCGCAGACCGGAAGCACCGACATCTTCACCTACGAGGACATGATCGAGGCGGGCGAGATCCTCGGCCCGCGCGGTCTCTCGACCGGCCCGGGTGTGTTCAGCGGCGAGAACTTCCGCAACCTCGAGCATGCGCGCACGGTGCTGAAGCGCTACAGCGAGTACTACGGGACCGGGACGATCAAGCAGTACGTCGCCGGCAATCGCGAGCAGCGGCAGTGGGTGATCCAGGCCGCACGCGAGCAGAAGCTGATGCCCACCACGGAGGGCTCCCTCGATCTCGAGATGAACCTGAGCGAGGCGATAGACGGTTACCCGGGGCACGAGCACAGCTGGCCGAGCTTTCCGTTCCAGAGCGACCTGATCACCTTCTTCGCGAAGAGCGGGATCGTGTATACGCCGACCGTGCTCGTGGCGTACGGTGGTCCGTGGTCGGAGAACTACTGGTACCAGCACACGAACGTGCACGGCGATCCGAAGGTCCGGCGTTTCCTTCCGCACTCGGAGATCGACAACAAGACGCTGCGCCGCGGGGGCGGTAGTCAGGCTGGCTGGTTCCACGAGGACGAGCACATCATGAAGTACATCTCCGAGCAGGTCGGCGACCTGCTCGCCGCCGGCGGCAAGGCCGGCGTCGGGAGCCATGGCCAGTTCCAGGGGCTCGGCTACCACTGGGAGCTCTGGTCGATGGCGTGGGACAGGAGCAAGGTGCCTCCGCACATGGGCCTGCGCATCGCGACGCAAATGGGAGCCGAGGCGATCGGTCGCGGCAGGGACATCGGCTCGATCGAGGTCGGAAAGCTGGCCGATCTCGTAGTGCTCGATCGGAATCCGCTGGAGGACATCCGGAACACGAACAGCGTTCGGTATGTCATGAAGAACGGGCGGCTGTATGATGGGAACACGCTGGACGAGGTGTATCCGCGGAAGCGGCCGGCGCGGTTCTACTGGCAGCAGGGTGATCCGGATGCGCCGCCGCAGGGGGGTGGGGGAGATAACGCAGCAGCGCCGTCGGATTCGTCACGGCGGTACATCAGGATCACGCCCTTCTGACATCTGCTCGTCGATCCAGAGCCGACGCGCCGCCGGATGACTCGATCCGGCGGCGCATCTTGTGACATGGCCACCCCGATGCGCAAGACTGTCCTGCGGTGAGTCCGCGATTCCCCTCACTTCGCGGGCCGGGACTACGGCGCGCTGAGAACCTCGTCGATCTCGGTGCACAGCGAACGCAGGAGATCACCCGGGGCCGGGCCGTCCAACGCGCCGCCGACCGATCGTTCGTAGAGTCGACATGTTTGAACCCAAAGAGCGCGCATCATGTGAAACAGTGCTGCGCGCCGTCCTTCCGCCATCTCGCGGTCGGCCCGCATTGCCCGCACGACTGCGAGCTGTCCCGCCACGAGGTCGAGCAGCGAGCGGCGCCTGTCGCTGCCGCGCAGCGATGCCTCCACCGCCAACTCCTCGACCTTCTTCTCCAGACGGGCGAGCTCGACGTCGCTCGACTCGTGGGCGAGGCGGGCGATCTCACGGTCACGCTCGGCGATCGCCCTGTGCAGCCGGTGAGCCCTGATGGTCACCTCCGCGCCGAGTGCCGCAGCTTCGGCGGGAATCAGAGGTATGAGATCGTCGATGGCGCGCACCCAGTCCGCAGGCTTGGAGTAATCGGGCGGCCGCACGCCGCGAACGGGAGCGACGAGTCGCGCCACGCGAGGGACAGCGAGCCAGGCCGGCGATGGCATGGTCGCCCCGAAAAGAACACGCACCGCGTCGGCGGCGGGCAACTCCATGCGCCGAGCCCACCAGAGCGCCGCGATGGCGACCACGGCAGTCCCCGCGACCAGCGAGTACTTCATCATGTCCAGCAGCGCGGTGTCGAAGCTGTTCCTCGTTTCCAGCAGGATCAGCGCTGGAAGCACGACGAAGAACACGCTCAGCGTCTCGCGAACGAATCGGGCCTGCCACGGAAGACGTGTCCACAGGTCATCCGGGCGGCGAAGGATGCGCGGCCACCACATGCCCCACCACTCCGGCGGCCAGCAGGCGACATGCATCAGTTTCCGGTAGCTCAGGCCGCCGCTGCCGTTGTTCCAGAGATGGAGCACCAGGCCGAGAGGTACCAGGGCCCCGACGAGGAGAAGCAGCGCGGCGTTGACGCGAGTATGGTTCGGCACGAGCGCGAGCGCAGTCAGCACGATCGCCCACGCCAGCGCCCATTGACCATAGCCCGCGATCTGTCGAAGCGCCCCCGGCTGCATTTGCGTCCACGCGCGGTCGGCACGCGCCAGCGCCTCCTTGAGGCTGCGCGCGTCGGGGTATCGGGACGCCCGGTCCCGCGTGAGACATCGCATGATCACTGCCGCGAGCTCCGGGGGCACCGATGGCGCCACCTGGCTCAGCGGCTCGGGATCGTGCATCAGTCGCCACGTCCCAATGTCGTCTATCCCGGCGAACGGCTCATGGCCGACGAGCATGGCGTAACCAACCAGGCCAAGCGAGAAGATGTCGCTTCGTTCATCGATGTCGGGATCGGCTTGGAGCTGCTCGGGCGACATGTAGGACGGCGTCCCGATCGCCGCGAACCTGGGCGTGAGCGTGTCGCCCGCCCCCTTGATCTTCGCGATGCCGAAGTCGGCGAGCATCGGCCGCATGACATCGCCGTCCTCCAGGAGGATGTTCGCCGACTTGATGTCGCGGTGGATGACACCGCGCCGGTGCGCATGCTCGAGCGCGTCGGCCAGCTCGAGGAGAATGCGCCGCGCCTCCTCGGTCGGAACCGGATCCTCGCGGCGTAGCCGATCGGCGAGCGTCGAGCCGCGCACGTAGGCCATCACGAAATACCAGATCCCGCAGGCCTCGCCGTACCTGAACAGGCGAATGATTCCGGGATGTGTGAGCGAGGCGCAGATCTGCGCCTCTCGCTTGAATCGCGTCCGCGCCGCCTCCGCGAACGCAGCGTGAGCCGGGCGGAGAACCTTGATTGCGACGTACAGGTCGAGCGCGATTTCGCGGGCGAGGTAGACGGCCCCCTGCCCTCCAGATGCCAGGCGATCCAGGATCTCGTACTCGTTCCCTATGACCTTCTCGAGAATGGATCGAGTTCGGGCGTCTTCGTCGAGTCCATTGCCTCCGACATCCGCTAGCACCCTGGCAAATGCGCCCGAAGGAATGGGGGGAACGCTGGGTTCGGCGGCAGCAGCCAGGAGCGACTCGAGGTCCTCGCGCATCTCGATGTCATCGCCGCACGCGCGTTCGACGAACGCCGAGCGCTCGGAAGCGGGCAGGTCCATCGCCTCGTGGAACAGTGTCTTGACCTTCGCCCAGCGCTCGGGGCTCATCGCGGGCCGAGCTCGCGGCGCAGCCACGCGCGCGCGACCGCCCACTCGCGCTTGACGGTCGCTGGCGAAATGCGGAGTGTCACGGCCGTCTCCTCGATAGTCAGGCCGCCGAAGTAACGCAGCTCGATGAGCCGTGCCTGCCCGGGATCGAGTGCCGCGAGGCGCTCGATTGCTTCGTGGAGCGCAAGGATGTCGGCTTCCTGATCGGCGTCGCCGTCCGCGGCAGCCAAGCCGCCTTCGCCAAGCGAGATCCGCTGCAGCCCGCCGCCACGTTTTGCCGAGAGTCGCCCCCGCGCATGGTCGACGAGAATGCGACGCATGAGCTGCGCAGCGACAGCGAAGAAGTGCGCGCGGTCTCGCCACTCGACGCGTCGCTGGTCAACGAGTCGCAGATACGCTTCGTGAACGAGCGCGGTCGGCTGGAGAGTGTGGTCCGGTGACTCCCGGCGCATCGCACGCGCCGCCTGACGGCGCAGCTCGGCGTAGACCGCGCGGAGAAGCTGCTCCCCGACCTGCTCGTCGCCATCGCTCCACGCTCGAAGAAGCGTCGTCACGTCGGCGACGGGGGCATCCGGGGCAGCGTGCGACGGAGGGCGGTTTATCATGCGACTCCCGAGCTGGGAATGCGAGCGTCGGCCGCGGGCCGCCGGGGCGACGATACGCGCGCCTTGGGGTTCCGTCAACCGGGCGCCGGGGCCCGGGCGAGTGCGGAATGAGCCGATTCTCCCGCTCTTTTCGCGTTCCCGGGGGTGGAGCAGCGAGCAGGATCGTCTACCTCTCCTCACCCGTGCCCCCTCTTCGATCCATCGCCGTTGCCGCAGCTGTGGGGGCACTCGCCGGTGCGCATGCGTCCATCTGGCGCATGCACGAGGATTCCATCTATCAGGGCTTCGCCGCCCGGCGCTTCCTTGGAAGCGTGTTCGTCGGAGCCCTCGCTGCGATAGGGTTGCAGTCCGCGCTTCGGCTCGCGCTGCCCGGACCCGCCGGGCTGACCCTGTTGTTCGGGCTCACCTGCGCCGTGGAGCGCGGTGTCCTCGAATCATGGAAGACCCTTTTTCGTACCGAGAAGGCGTCGGAGCCCCCCGTCCCGGTGGTGTTTGGCAATCGCGGCGCGAGGGGTCGCATCGCCCGGATCGCGACCGGCATCGGCTACGCGATCGCGATCGGGCTCTTTCTGCTTGTCCTCGCACGAGTCGACCGCGGCGCTTCCGGACCCCCGACGCTCGCGAAGAGCGCATTCGTCGGCCTGGTCGCCGGGCTGATCATCGCCACCGGCGGAGCCTGGAAGCATGCGCCGGACGAAGGATTCCAGGCGACGAGGTTCTTCCGCAGCCCGACACTGACCATCGCGTTCGCGCTGGGGCTCTCGCTTCTCACCAATAGGTACCTGTACCTGGCGGTAGCCGCCATCGGGTACGAGCGCGCTGTGGTCGAGACCTGGAAGATCCTTTGCGCTTATGTCGCTTCGAGATTCCGTAACGCCCCGTGGGCTTGAACGCGACGGATTTCGGCGGCGGAGCTTCTGACAAGGTGTTCGGGCGGCAGTATCCCCGGTCAGATCGCGCAGAGCTTCGCACGCAGCGTGTTCCCTTGAGCCATCCCGAGGCCTCTTTCCGCCTCTCTCCTGGAGGCCGACACGACCGGGTGGGAACCGTGCGGGCCCCCACCGCTGTCTGGCCCCCCGCGCCGGGCAGCCCCATAATGGTAGCTCGAACAGCGCCGACGCCCCCCGGTCTGACCACGGCCGGCGTCGCAAACCCGACTCGCGAATCCGTACCCGCAGAGACCTCCGGCATGCCCGATCAAACCGACATCACCGGCCTGCTCAACGCCGCCAACGGCGGTGATCCCGACGCGCTCGGCAAGGTGCTGACGGCGCTCTACGACCGCCTGCGCCTCATCGCGCATCGACAGCTCGCGGCGGAGCACGAGGGACACACCCTCGAGACCGACGGCCTGGTTCACGAAGCCTACCTCCGCATGTCGGGGCTCGAGCGCATCAGATGGCAGGATCAGCAGCACCTGCTGGCCATGGCCGCGCGAACCATGCGCCGCGTGCTCATCGATTACGCCGACCGGCGACGCGCCGACAAGCGCGGCGGCGGCATCATAGCCGCACCTCTGGACGCCGCACTCCTCGCGGTCGACGAGCACAGCGACGACCTCCGTGCGCTCGACGAAGCGCTCGACCGGCTCGACGATGTGAACCATCGGCAAAGCCAGGTGGTGGAATGCCGCTTCTTCGCCGGCCTGAACGTCGACGAGACGGCGCAGGTCCTCGGCCTTTCACCGGCAACCGTGAAGCGCGACTGGGTCGCCGCCCGCGCCTGGCTCAATCGCGAGCTGCAATCTTGACCGATACCCGCGCGGACCAGGCAGCAGCAATCACACGCCTGCGCACTCCGCGCGCAGGCGTTGTGATGTCGGCCGAGCGATGGGAGAACATCCAGGACCTGCTGCACGAGGCCCTGTGCCGCAGCCCGGATGAGCGCGGCGCCTGGCTCGCCGCGGCATGCCCGAGCGACGATGTCCGGCTGGAGGTCGAAGACCTCCTTGCAGCCCACGAGCGACCGGGGAAGCTCGACCAGCTCGCGAGCGCCCTCTTCGAGCCGCTGCTGGCAACGCGTCATCCACCAACCGGACCGGCGATCCCTGCCCTCTCCCGCTACCGGATCGTCGAGCGCCTCGGTGGCGGGGGAATGGGCGTCGTATATCGCGCAAGCGACGCCCGGCTCGGGCGCGACGTCGCGCTCAAGTTCCTTCCGCCGCACCTCAGCGCCGATGAAGCCGCGAAGAAGCGCTTCATGGTCGAGGCGCGCGCCGCGGCGGCGCTCGAGCACCCCAACCTCTGCACGATCCACGAGATCGGGGAGACCGAGGACGGCCAGCTCTACATTGTGATGGGCTGCTACGACGGCGAGACGATCGATCGTGCGATCGCCCGCGGCCCGCTGCCTGTCTGCGACGCGCTGCGCATCGCTACCGACGTCGCACGCGGGCTCGCGAAGGCACACGACCGGGGCATCGTCCACCGCGACGTGAAGCCCGCCAACATCATGCTGACATCCGACGGCGATGTGAAGATTCTCGACTTCGGCATCGCCAAGCTGGCGGACGTGAACTTCACGCAGACGGGCGGCATCATCGGCACGGTCGCCTACATGAGCCCCGAACAGGCTTTCGGGGAGCCCGTGGACTACCGCACCGACATCTGGTCGCTCGGCGTCGTGCTCTATGAGATGGTCACCGGCGTCCGCCCCTTCCAGGCTCCGGGCGAGCAGGGCCTCCTGTTCTCCATCCTCACCCAGGAGCCGGCGCCGATCGCCTCGCTCG
>JBGTMW010000553.1:0-3500 GCA_041743365.1 Gemmatimonadaceae bacterium | reverse complement strand
GGCACGCACGTGCTCGGACGTCGGCCGCACGCGCGAGTCCGCGGGTGACGTCAGATCGCGTCCCGCAAACCTGCCGGCCACGATCCTCACGGCTCACTGTTTCCGCGGCGGCTCATCTGTGGAAGTATACCGTGGCCACGGCGGCGGCATCCCAAATCAGTGCTCGGCAACATCAGCCTGATGCCCAGAGCGTGACAACTGCTCGGCAACATCAGCCTGATGCTGATAGCTCCAGCAGCTGGCTGAAAGCTGCGGACGACGAGACGTTCCCGTGCGGGCATCAGGGGCGGCGGGCGAGGGTGGCGACACCGCGGCGAAGGCGCCATCCACGATCCCGATTCCATCGATGAGCCATGGATGCCACGAGCCTCTACCTCACATCGTGGGCGTCCCGACGTTTGCAGCTTGAAGCCAGCCGCTGAAGCCAGCAGCTACGCGCTGCCGTCGCGGATAGGGCTGCCAGCCGGGCAAGGACCCCCAAATCCCTCCCATTGCGTTTCGATGGATGTCGTCGTACAGTACCCCTTGCAACCCGATGAGAGAGCCACGATGCCACAACCAGCGCCGGACATTCTCCGCGGCACCTTCGACCTGCTCATCCTCAAGGCCCTGAGCTGGGGGCCCGCGCACGGCTATGCAGTCGCGCGATGGATCGAGAGCGCCACTGCAGACGCGCTCGAGGTGGGGGAAGGGACGCTCTATCCCGCCCTCCATCGCCTCGAGGAGAGGGAATGGATCGAGGCGCGCTGGGGCACGTCGGAGAACAACCGGCGCGCGAAGTTCTACTCTCTCACGTCGGCGGGACGTGCGCAGCTACGTGTCGAGGTGAACAACTGGCGGCGCTATGCGGCGGCGGTGTTCGCCGCTCTCGAAGCGCCCGCGCTCCGGTAACCGAACGTGCAGCCGTCCGGTTGGCGCCGCTTCAGGCGCCTCCTCGGCCCCGATCCCGCCGCTGATGTGGAAGACGAGTTCGCCTTTCACATCGAGATGGGTGCCCAGGACCTGGTGCGTCGCGGCGAACCTCCGGAGCGCGCTCGCGAGCTGGCGATGCGCCGCTTCGGCGACTACGAGAGCTCCCACACGGAGTGTGTGGAGATCGACAAGAGGAGAATGCGGCACATGGCACGAATGGAGTATCTCGCTGAGCTCGGCCAGGACACTCGCTACGCGCTTCGCAACCTGCGGCGCGCTCCCGGCTTCACCGCGGTCGCGGTAGCGAGCCTCGCCCTCGGCATCGGTGCGACGAGCGCGATCTTCAGCATCGTCCACGGAGTGCTGATCGAATCGCTTCCCTATCCGGCTGCCGAGCGACTTCACGTCGTCAGGACCCACTACCCGGACGGGACCGGCTACCCGCTGTCACCGCCCGACTTCATGAGTGTCCGCGAGAGCGCGCAGGGCTTCGAGCAGGTCGAGGCGTTCTCCCGCGGCGCCTTCATCCTTCGCGGAGCAGGGGAGCCGCGGGAGATCCAGGGCGCGCGCGTCAGCGACGGTCTCTTCGAGCTGCTCGGCATTCGCGTGGATCTCGGCCGGGCGTTCGCGCGCGAGGAGAATCAGCCCGGGCAGACACGGGTCGCCATCCTCGGGCACGACTTCTGGCAGCGCGAGTTCGGGGGCGATCGAGCCGTGCTCGACAGCTCGCTCTCGGTCGCGGGCCAACCCTACACCGTCGTCGGTGTTCTCGCGCCGGGCGCCGAGCTTCCAGGCCACGTGGACATGTACGCGCCGCTCGAGTACGACACGACGTTCAGCGCGGCGACGGCGGTCGGTCGCCGCGGGGAGTATCTCGACGTCGTGGCCCGCGCACGGGCCAGCCTCGACGAGCCAGCAATCGTCGCGGATCTCAGGCGGCTCGGCACACGGCTGCAATCCGATTTCCCGAACACCAACGACGGGCTCACCTTCACCTCCGTGCCCCTGCGCGAGATGCTCATTGGCGACGTTCGCAAACCGCTGCTGGTGCTTCTCGGTGCGGTCGGCTTCGTGCTGCTCGTGGCCTGCGCAAACGTCGCGAACCTGCTGCTCGCGCGTGCATCCGCACGGCAGGACGAGATCGCGGTGCGGGCAGCGCTCGGCGCAGGCCGCGGACGTCTCGTGCGGCAGCTCATGACCGAGTCGATGGTTCTCGGCCTCGCCGGCGGTGTGGCAGGACTCCTGATCGCATACTGGGGAACCCGAGTGCTGGTCGCTGCCCAGCCGGCCGACATTCCGCGCCTCGAAGAGATCGGGATCAATGGCGCGGTGCTCCTGTTCACGATCGCGATATCCCTGTTCACCGGTTTCGTTTTCGGCGTGTTCCCGGCACGGCAGGCAACGGGCAGCGGGATGATGGGCGCGCTCCGGGAAAGTGGACGCGGTGGGAGCGCCAGCGCGGGAAGTCACCGTGCGCGCGCGGGACTGGTGATCGCGGAGATGGCTCTCGCGGTGGTGCTGCTGACCGGAGCGGGATTGCTCATCCGCAGCTTCATCGAGCTCACGCGCGTCGATCCGGGATTCCACCCGGAGCAGGCTATCGCTTTCCGTGTGACGCTTCAGGGCGAAGACTACGCCGGCGGCCTGCAGATCCGCGATCGAGTGGACGGCGTGCTCGAGCGACTGCGCGCCATGCCCGGAGTGACGGAGGCTGCGGCAACTACGCAGCTGCCGCTGAGCGGCCGCGGATCGCTGGTGGACTTCTCCGTCGGCGACGCGCCCCCTCCGCCGGACGTGAATGCCGAGATCGGTATCGCCAGCATCACGCCCGGCTATTTCCGCGCGATCGGCACGCCGCTTCTGCGCGGACGCGACCTCTCTCACACCGACGGCACCGACGCGCCGCGCGTCGTCCTCATGAACGAAGCCGGAGCGCGCCAGTGGTTCGGCGGTGAGGAGGCTATCGGAAAGCGCGTCAATGCCGGCGGCGCCGAGCGTGAGATCGTCGGCATCGTGGCCGATGTTCTGGAGCGGAACCCCGGACAGGCGGCAATGCCGATGATCTTTGCGCCGTACGCGCAGCGGACGTCGCGGACCGTGCGCATCGTGATTCGCGCCGCGGGGGATCCGCTCGCCCTGGCACCAGCGATTCGCGCCGAGGTTCACGCGCTCGACCGGAACCTGCCGGTGGGGGAAGTCGCCCCGCTGAATGACCTGCTCAGGGCGTCGATGGCGCGGCCGCGCCTCTATACCTCGCTTCTCACCCTATTTGCGGCCGTTGCGCTCACACTTGCGGCTACCGGAATCTTCGGCGTGCTCAGCTACGCCGTGGCGCAGCGCTCGCGGGAGATCAGTATTCGCATGGCGCTCGGTGCTCCTCCAGGCCAGGTGCGAAGGATGATCGTCGGGCATGCGATGAAGCTCGCCGGAGTCGGCCTCGGCATCGGGATCATTGCCGCCCTGGCCGCAGGCCGTGTGATGGAGAGCCAGCTCTTCGGCGTGAGCGCGGTTGATCCGGTGACGCTCGGCGCGGTCGTGCTCGTCCTCGCGGCGAGCGCGGCGCTGGCCAGCTACATGCCGGCACGCCG
>JBGTMW010000552.1:0-3319 GCA_041743365.1 Gemmatimonadaceae bacterium | reverse complement strand
GTGCGGCTCCCTCGCGCGCGTCGGAAGCGCCATGCGGAGCGCGGCCGGCCGCGCGCTCGACGGCAGCGGATATCGCGGAGCGAGCATCGAGGGCATCGACCAGATGTGGTCGCTGCGCTTCGAGAGCGAGGACGCGCAGTCGCTTTTCATTGAAACCGCCCTTCGGCACCGCGTTGTTTTCAAGCGCGGAGCGTACAACTTCGCATCACTCGCGCATGACGACGCGGCCATCGATGCGATCGAGGCTGCCGCGACGGCCGCGTTCGCCCTTCTTGCGAGCGAGGCATGAAGACCCCAGAACGCCTGCCGCTCGCCGGCCCCGGGCTCCTGATCGATGTCCATGCCCATTTCATGCATGCGGGCTGTGGACGCTCCCACTGGCGCACCATCAACGAGTCGAGGCTCGCCGCCGGTGACCGGATCGGGATCTCCGTGCACGTTGCGTCAGTGCTCGGATCGTGGGGTCACACTTCGCCCACGTATTTTCCGTCCCCCCAGGATGTCTCGGTGGGCAACGATGCAATGCTCGCCCTCCAGCGCGACGAGCCCGCGAGGGTGCGGACGTACGTCACCGTGAACCCCAACGACCGGCGCCACGCAATCGAGGAGATTGCACGCTGCGCCCGGGCAGGGGCGGTCGGTGTGAAGCTCGCCGCGAGTCGTCGCGCCGACGACGCACTGGTGGATGACATCGCCGTCGCCGCTGGCGAGCACGGGTTCCCCATCCTGCACCACATCTGGCAGCACCGACGCCAGGACTGGCCGGGACAGGAGGCCTCGGATGGTGTCGAGCTCGGGCGCCTGGCCGCGCGGCATCCTGGTGTGTCGTTCATCCTGGCGCACATAGGAGGAGGTGGGGACTACGCCCACACCTTCCCCGCAGTGCGCGAGCTGCCGAACATCTATCTCGACCTTTCCGGCAGCGGCGTCGACCGTGGGATGCTCGACGATGCTCTCGAGGCGGTCGGGCCTGCACGCCTCGTCTGGGGCTGCGACCTCACGATGGAGACGGGGCTGGCAAAGCTTCGCGCGCTCTCGGTCATCGGCCTGTCACTCGACGACCTCGAGCTGATCCGGTGGCGCAACGCCGTCGACATCTTTCCATCCGGCAGCCTGCTCGCCTCACAGGTACCGCGGGCGTTCACCGCATCCGGCGGAGCGAGCGCGTGATTCCCCTCGACGCGAATACCTTCATCGGCCCGTATCCCTTTCGCAGCGTGCCCCACCCGGATCCCGCGATCCTGGTGTCGGTCCTCGCGCGCGAGGACATCGCCTCCGCGTGGACCGGACACCTCCCCTCGGCCTGGCATCGGGACCCGACCCACGGAAACGAGATCCTGTTTCAGGAGCTCGAGCCATTCCGCGACAAGCTTCATCCGGTGCCCGCGATCCGCCCCGACTGGCCCGGATGGGAACGCGCGCTTCGCAATGCAGTTGATCTGCGTGTTCCCGCGATTCGGGCCTACCCGTCGCAATGGCGGCTCGGTGCGGAGGATCGCGGAATGCTTAGCCTCGCAGCTGCCTGCGGTGAAGCCGATGTCACGCTCGTGCTGACGACGAGGTTCGAGGACCTTCGCCAGCGGCACTGGATGGATGCAGCCCCCGACCTCGGCGGCGCGGCGATCCGCGCGCTGGCACGGGTGGACAGGGGCGCGCGCATCCTCGTTACCGCCGCCGGGCGCGGTCTCATTGAGGAAGTGCACTGGGGGCTCACGGCGGACGAGCGCGCCAGGGTGTGGTGGGACATTTCCTGGATCTGGGGCCCGCCGGAGAACGACCTCGCGCATCTTTTCTCCACCGTGGGCGCATCGCGATTCGTGTATGGCACCCAGTGGCCCCTTCGTCTCGTGCAGTCACCGCGCGCGAATCTCGAGCTGTTGCCGGACGACCTTCGCTCGCCGCCACTCGCTGCATCGGTATTCACATGACGACATTTCCATTCGGTGTGACTCTTGCGCCGCGCACCGCAGCCGCTCATTTTTCCCGCCGCGAGCCTTGTGAAAATCTTCACAAACTCGACGGCACGATCGACAGTCCACGTACCAGGTCGCCGAGGTCACGTTGAGGAGGAACTGGGCTTCTCTCTCCGGGTTCTTCGCGGTCGCTGCCGCGGCCATCGCCCTGTCGGCCTATAGCGGCGCCTCCTCCCCTCAGGGCCGCCAGCCGCAGCAGCCAATCAATTTTGCCCACCCGACGCACGTGCAGACGCTCGGCTTGAACTGTCTGTACTGTCACTTCGCCGCCAACAAGAGCCCCGATCCCGGCCTCCCGGCGGTAGCCACGTGCATGGGCTGTCACGCCGTCGTCGGACGCCAGCTGCCAGAGGTCGTCAAGCTGGCCAAGTACGCCGCCGACAGCCAGCCGATTCCGTGGGAGCGCATCCACAAGCTTCCCGAGTACGTCCGCTTCCCGCACATGCGACACGTCACCGCCGGGGTGACCTGCCAGAGCTGCCACGGCCAGGTGCAGGAGATGGCCGTCGTTTATCAGCAGGAGAGCCTCAACATGGGTTGGTGTGTCAACTGCCACCTCCAGAACAAGGCGCGCTACGACTGTGCCGTCTGCCACTACTGATCGCGTGCGCACCTTCCTGCCGTCCGAACGCCACAATCGCCGAAAGGACCTGACCGCATGAGCGAGACCCCCAGCTCCTCGGGCGTCAAGCGCCGGGATTTCCTCAAGATCCTCGGCTCGACCACGGCCGTCGCCGGCTGCAACATGGACGAGCCGGGCAGGCTCATCCCGTATCTGGTCTCGCCCGACAACACCGTACCCGGTGTATCGACACACTACGCGACGACGTGCCGGGAATGCTCGGTGGCGTGCGGCGTGATAGCGGAGACGCGCGATGGCCGGGCGATCAAGCTCGAGGGCAACCCGCTGCATCCCGTGAACCGCGGCGCCCTGTGCGCCAGGGGACAGGCAGCGCTCCAGGGTCTCTACAATCCGGATCGTGTTCGTGGTCCCATGGTGCGCCGACCGACGTCGGAGTTCGAGGAGGTAACCTGGGACGAGGCGACCGCCCTGCTCGTGCGCCAGCTCGGCGAGGCGCGGGCGAGCGGCGCCGCGCAGAGAGCGGTTTTCATCAATCAGCACGAGACCGGCAGCTTCCCCGCGTTTCTCGATCAGTGGCTCGCCGCCTTCGGGATGCCGGCCCACGTCCCCTATGACGCAGAGGTCGATACCGCCGCCGCGATATCACACCAGCAGGCGTACGGCGTCGCATGGCCGCGCTTCGACTTTTCCGCGGCGCGCCTCATCGTGTCGTTTGGCGCCGACTTCCTCGATACGTGGGGTGCGTCGGTTCCGCAGCAGCTCG
>JBGTMW010000551.1:0-12691 GCA_041743365.1 Gemmatimonadaceae bacterium | reverse complement strand
GGGTAGGTGCACGTCGGTAAGGACGCGCAGGCCCGTTGCAGCGCGCACGCGCGCCAGGGCCGCGAGACCCTCCTCGAGCCCGGGTCCGCGCGCAGCGCCGGCGTTGCTTCGATTCGCCTTGTCGAAGCTTGCCTTGTAGATGATCCCGCCTGGAACCCGATCGGCGAGGCGCGCCAGGTGATCCCCCACGCGGAGGTTGAGATCGTCGCCCTCCACCACGCAAGGACCGGCGATGAGGAAGAGCGCGTTTGTCGGGAAAACCGGATGGGGACTAATCGGCAGCCTCGACGAAGCTCGGAGTCGTCCGGCCGCTTTCGCGGCGGTGCTTCGCCGTCACAGCCGCCGCAACGAACGCGGCGAAGAGCGGGTGCGGACGGTTCGGGCGCGACTTGAGCTCCGGGTGAAACTGGCAGCCGATGAACCAGGGGTGCTGCGCCAGCTCTATGATCTCCACGAGCGAACCGTCGGGGGAGAGTCCGCTGAGCCGCATCCCGTGCTCGATGAACGCCTCGCGGTAGACGTTCGAGACTTCATAGCGATGGCGGTGACGCTCGCTGACCTCGGGAACGCCGTATATCTCGGCGGCCCGCGTTCCACGGCCGAGCCTGCACGGATACTGACCCAGGCGCATCGTGCCGCCCATGTCGGTGACGTGCTGCTGGGACTCCATGATCGAGATCACGGGGTTCTCGCAGTCGGGAGCGAACTCGCTCGAGTGGCTGTTCTCGAGGCGAACCACGTTCCGCGCGAACTCGATGATCGCCGTCTGGAGCCCGAGGCAGATGCCGAAGAACGGCAGGCCCGTTTCGCGTGCATAGCGAATCGCCTCGACCATGCCATCGACGCCGCGCACTCCGAACCCTCCCGGTACGAGAAGTCCGTGAACCTCTCGCAGCAGTCCGGTGGTGTTCTCCGGCGAGTCGAAGGAGTCGCTGCCGAGCCAGGCGATGTCCACGCCCACGTCGTTGGCAATGCCGCCGTGGACGAGCGCTTCCTGGACGCTCTTGTAGCTGTCGACGAACTCGGTGTACTTGCCAACGACCGCGATCCGGACGCGCTCTCGCGGCGCGATGATGCGCTGCACGAGTGCGCGCCAGACCGTGAGGTCGGGGGCCTTCGCCTCGAGGTTGAGTCGCCTGGTCACCCGCTCGTCCAGTCCCTGCTCATTGAACAGGAGGGGAATCTGGTAGATCGTGGGAACATCGCGGCTCTCTATCACTGCGCCGAACTCGACGTTGCAGAACAGCGCGATCTTCCGCTTCACATCCTCCGACAGCGCGCGCTCGGAGCGGCAGATCAGGATGTCCGGCTGGATTCCGATTTCCATCAGCTCGCGGACGCTGTGCTGGGTCGGCTTGGTCTTGACCTCCCCGGCGGCGGCGATGTAGGGAACCAGCGTCAGGTGAATGAAGATGGCATTGTCGCGGCCGATCTCCTGCCGGAACTGACGGATCGCCTCGAGAAAGGGCAGCGACTCGATGTCGCCGACGGTGCCTCCGATCTCGATTATCACCACATCGTTGTCGGGAGCGATACGCTTCATCGCCGACTTGATCTCGTCGGTGATGTGCGGGATCACCTGGACTGTCGATCCCAGGAACTCGCCCCGGCGTTCCTTGGTGATGACGTTGAGGTAGATGCGGCCGGTAGTGACGTTGTTGATCTGCGAAAGCGATCGATCGATGAATCGCTCGTAGTGGCCGAGATCGAGATCGGTCTCTGCGCCGTCGTCGGTCACGAAGACCTCGCCGTGCTGAAACGGCGACATCGTTCCCGGATCGACGTTCAGGTACGGATCGAACTTGAGCACGGTGACGCGCAGGCCGCGCTCCGCAAGGAGGCGCCCCAGCGAAGCGGCGGCGATTCCCTTCCCCAGCGAGGAGACGACGCCGCCGGTAACGAAGATGTACTTGGTCGGCTGAGGTCTCACGTTCGTCTGCATGTCAGCTCCGTCCGGCGTTGAAAGCGGCCCAGTGGGCGTTGGCGTTGATCAGGTCCTCTTCGGTATCGATGCCGCGGTACACCTCGCAGCCGACGGCGGCGACGCCCATCGACATCCCAGCGGCGAGAGGGCGAAGCTGCTCCAGCCGCTCGATGCGCTCCAGAGAATGCGTGGGAAGCGAGACCCATCGGGCGAGCGCGGCTCGGGTGTAGGCGTAGACTCCAACGTGCTGCAGCACAGTGGCGTCACGCTCACTGGCGTCCGCGCGATCGCGAAGGAAAGGAATCGGGGCGCGCGAGAAATAGAGGGCCCGGCCGTCGTCGGCCCGGACGACCTTCACGACGTCCGGGCTCTCGAGCAAATCCAGCGGAAGGGGCGCCGCCGCGGTGCCGAGCGGGAACGCGCCCGACTCCACGAGATCAGCCGCGCCGTGTACGGCATCGCGGGAGACGAAGGGCTCATCGCCCTGCACGTTCACCACCGTATCGAAGCGGGAGTAGCGCGAAAGAGCCGCCACCTCGGCGACCCGGTCGGTGCCGGCAGGGTGCCGATCGCTCGTCATCGCGACCGACGCGCCGGCGCCTCGCGCAGCGTCAGCCACGGAATCGCTGTCGGTGGCGATCACGCAGTCATCCGCGACACCCAGCGACATCACGCGTTGCCAGACTCTGATCACGAGGGGCTCGCCACCAAGGTGACGCAGTGGCTTCCCGGGGAGCCGAGTGGCGGCCATCCGTGCGGGGATCACCGCGAGGATGGCCATATTCCGGAAAGCGGGCGGCCGGCTGCAAAAGGCACGCCAATGAATATAGGCGTCGGGCTCGCTGGAATCAAATCACGCCATCCCCCGGTGGCGGTGCTCAGCGAGCGAAGCTCAACCCGATGGAGAAATCGGTGTCGCGGGTCTCGGGGTCCAGGACGAAGTCAGCCTTCAGCAACGAGAGCGTGACTCGGAGACCGACGTTGTTTACGAATCCGGGCAGGCGATCGACACCAGCCGATCCGATCATGTGCCTTATCGAAACGGCGGGCGAGCCGAGGAACTTGATCGAGATCCGCTCAACCGGAATCGTGTACATGCTCTCGACGAAGAGCAGCTGGTCCCCTCCCATCAAGAGGAGCAGAACGGTGGGAAGCGTGCCCGATCCCCCGAGGTAGGAGAAGCGCTGGGGTGGCGCGACGTCGCCGAACGTGAGGAGCGCGTGGATGTCGGTCTGGAACCGGTGGTTTCGCACCGCCGGGAACCGAACCCTCCCATCCAGCGTGGCCTGGACGAACTTCCGATCGTCCGGAGCATCCAGCGCGACCTCGACCAGCGACTGGAGGCGAGCCACGACGTCCTGAAGCTCGAGGTCGGTGGCCGTCCCAATGAGCGCCGATGTTATCCGGCCACTGCGCACCTCCGGATTCGGGCGGCGCATGCCCTCCTCCTCGTCTTCCCGGCCAATGACGCTCCACGGGGCGCTCTGTGCCCCCGGAGCCGGCGCGACGGACCACCCTCGCTCATGGACCGCCCCCACGAACGCGGTGATCACGCCGTTGTCGCGCTCGAAATCGCGGCGATAGCGCACGTCCGCACGATCCGCCCGCCAGTAGTTGCGCACATCGGACCCGGTGAACAGGGTCGTGATCGAATTTATGAACGCTCCCCGAATCCATCCCTCGTTGGTGAGCGTCGTGCGCCCCGCGACGAGATCCACCGCGCTGGTGCGACTCAGGTACGCAGTCGCGCGAATCTCGGGGTCGATCACACCCAGATCCGTTCGATAGGTGACGATTGGATCCACCGAATAGCGGGTGCTGTCGAGCCAGAACCGGGGCCCCACAGGTAGCGACAGCCCATTAACCCGGTCGTACGAAGGCACCCGAAGGCCATAGAGGCCCGGCAGCTCGATCCGGCGGAACTCATCAAGCGACAGTGAGCGGTAAGCGAGGTCATAGCCCCCCGCAACCTCGGCGACGTCGAAGGTAAAATCGCGATACGAGATGATGCGCCCACCGACGGTGCCGAGCATTGTCGTGTAGACCCCCCCGCCGTACGCCACCGCATCGTTCACGATCGCGACTCCCGGGTGGAGCCACAGGTCGCCTCCGACGACGATGACGCTCCCGTGAACGGTGCTCGCAACCGTCACACGCGGGGCGCCGATGATGACGATCGACTCCGTTACCACGGAGTCGCGCGGAAGTGAGAGAAGGCTGTCGGTTCCGATGATCACCCGGTGCGGTCCGGCGAGAACGTCCCGCAATTCGCGTCCGGTCCCGCGCGGACCCTGGGTCCCCACGGTGATGGTCTGTGCCGAGAGGATCCCGGCTGCCAGGAGCGTCGCCAGCGCGGGAGCGAGGCACAGTGCGCGGCGAAGTCTCATCGGGTGATCGTCAGGAAGTTGCGCAGCAGGTCGCGACCGCGGTCTGTGAGAATGGATTCCGGATGAAACTGAACGCCCCAGACCGGGTGCGTCCTGTGACGAAGCGCGTGAATCTCCGCCGGGTCGTCCTCAGCGTGCGCCGCCACTTCGAGCTCGGCGGGTAGGCTCGAAGGCTGGACGGTGAGGGAATGATAGCGCATGACCCGGAGGGGCGACGGTATGCCGGCGAAGATCCCCCGCCCGTCGTGGTGTACCATCGATGTCTTTCCATGCATCACGCGGCCAGCCCTCACCACCTTCCCGCCATACGCCTCGCCGATCGCCTGGTGTCCGAGACAGACGCCAAGGATGGGGATGGAGGCACCCCAGCGCCTGATTGCGCCGATGGTCACCCCGGCGTCGGCAGGGGTGCAGGGGCCTGGGGACAGCACGATCCCGCCTGGCCGCAGGGCGCCGATCTCCTCGACCGTGATCGCGTCGTTGCGCCGAACGACGGGTGTCTCCCCGAGCTCGCCGAGGTACTGGACGAGGTTGTACGTGAACGAATCGTAGTTGTCGATGACGAGGATCATGACGGGACCGGGGCTGACTGCCGGCGCTCAGGAACGCGGATGATACTGACGGTGCACCGTCCGTAGATACTCCCGGTCGATGTGCGTGTAGAGCTGGGTGGTCGAGATGTCCGCGTGGCCGAGCATCTCCTGCACGGCGCGGAGGTCGGCCCCCCCTTCCAGGAGATGGGTCGCGAACGAGTGCCGGAGCGTATGCGGTGAGACGTGTCGGGTAAGGCCCGAACGGTCAACGTACTTCCGCAGGATCTTCCAGGCACCCATGCGGGAGAGCGGCTGGCCTCGGGCATTGAGCAGAAGCTTGCCCCTGCCCTCTCCCTTCTCAAGGCGGGGTCGCAGCTCGCGGAGGTAGACGGCTACGGCTCCGACGGAGCGCCGGCCCATCGGAACCAGCCGCTCCTTGCTTCCCTTGCCGAAGACGCGGACGAGCCCTTCGTCGAAAAGTATGTCGCGCACCGAGAGATCGATCCACTCCGAGACGCGGAGCCCCGAGCCGTAGCCAAGCTCCAGTAGCGCCCTGTCACGGAAGACGAGGGGATCGTCGAGCGTGGGAGCGGCCAGCAGCCGCTCGACCTCCGCTACCGAAAGAACCTCCGGCAACGTCCTCCAGCGACGGGGCGACTCCAGCCGCTCGCTCGGGTCGCGAATCACATGTCCCTCGGAGAGCAGGAACCGGAAGTAGGTTCGGATCGCGGAGATGTTCCTGCGAATCGATGCCGGAGCGAGTCCGAGGTCCTTCAGGTGGTAGATGTAGTCGCGCAGCACGCGCGCACCGATGCTCGCGGGAGCCGCGGAGCCGCGCACCGTCGCGAACGTGGCAAACCGCAGAATGTCGCGCGAATACGCCTCGTGGGTCTGCGGCGAAGCGCCCTGTTCCAGGGTGAGATAGTCGGTGAAAACGCCGATGAGGAACGTGCGACCGATCGTCGCGGCGATCTCGGGGTCGTCGGTCACCGGCGGCGTCTCCGGACCGTCCATACGGCAAGCGCGACGAACGCGACCACCCCGACCGCGATGCCCAGGCCGCGTTGAACCCCGCCGATCCTCTCGACAGCCGCCTCCCAGTTCTCGCCCAGATTGTAGGCGAAGTACGTAATCGCGCCGTACCAGATGGCGGATGCCACGCCGATCATGAGCCCCGCGCGCAGCGGTGGGACCCGAAGCGCGCCTGCAAACGGGGGGACCAGGGCCCGAACGCCCGGAAGGAATCGGCTCATGAAGATTGCGGCGAGCCCGTACTTTCCGTACATCTTCTCGAGACGCGCCTGCATGTCGTGACCCCGCCCCCGGCGTTTCATGCGCTCGTGCAGCCAGTCGGCGCCGAAGTGGCGACCGATGGCGTACATCATCATCGCTCCGGCGACGTTGCCGATCCATGTCGCGAGAAAGGCTCCGGTGGCAGTGCCCTGGCCACGGGCGGCCAGAAAGGCGCCGAATGCCACCACCGTGTCGGCGGGAATCGGCGGGAAGATGTTCTCGATCGCCGCTATGACGGACAGTGCCAGGTAGAGGGCCACGACCGGCAGCGCTTCCAGTCTCTCGAGAAATCCGTCCACGCTATTGTTCGGAGGCTTCGATGAGCGTTGCGACCGCGATGCAGGCGATTCCCTCCCCCCGCCCTACCCAACCCATCCCTTCGTTGGTCTTGCCCTTTACGCTGACGCGGTCGGGGGCGATACCGAGCACATCTCCGAGCGCCGCCCGCATCGCGTCCCGATACGGCGCTACCTTCGGCTGCTCCGCCACGACGGTCACATCGACCTGGAAGACTGTCAGCCCGTGGGCCCGCACGCGGTCCACCGCGGCGCGAAGCATCTCGAGGGAGTTGCGCCCGCGATTCTCGGGATCGGCATCGGAGAACATCTCGCCGATATCGCCAGCACCGGCGGCCCCGAGCACCGCGTCGGTGATCGCGTGCGCGATGGCGTCACCGTCGGAGTGACCCACCAGCCCCGGACTCCCCGCAATCGTCACTCCGCCCAGCACCAGTGGTCCGTTGTCTCCAAACCTGTGGGAGTCGTAGCCGATGCCCGACCGGGTGTGCGCAACAGACGCACGATGAGGTGTCGGACCGTTCGCCGCGGCAGGGTTCGCCCGTGCAGACGCGGCGGCGGTTACCAACTCTCCGTTCGGACCGATGCGCAGCCTGCCTGGAGTGACGCCGGCGGCGTGCAGTACCGCAGCGGCCGAACCGTCGGTGCCATCGAGCGCCGCGGCGAAGATGTCCAGGATTCCCACATCTCCCTCGCCGCGGGCAGCGGCCATCTCGGATGCCCGACGGAGAATTCGCTCCGCGTCCTCCGGCGACTGCTGGCGGTAGCGCTCTCCGCCCTCGGTGCCGGCGGCGGTGGCTTCGGCGATCAGCGCCCTGGCGTCGGCACCGAGTCCACCGATGGTTGCGGGGACCGGGCTCTCCGGGAGTGAAAGGAGGCCGACCAGGAGATCGGTTGGAACGGGTCGGGACCTGCCGTGCTTCTCCGCCTCAATGGTCGCGGCGACGATCGAGCGGCGCGCCGCGGCGTCGAAGCGAATTCCCATCAGACGGCTTTCTCAGGCCGCAGCATGTGCGGGGTGGGAGATGAGCGAATAATCCTGGCGACGGCGCGCAGGGGTGAAGCCCGCATCGATGATCAGACGCTCCATCTCCTCTATGGTCGTGCGATGGGTCGTGTTCGCGGATGAGACGACGTTCTCCTCGATCATCAACGACCCGAAGTCGTTGCATCCGAACCTCAGCGCTAGCTGTCCGATCTTCATCCCCATCGTCACCCAGCTCGCCTGGAGGTTGGGAACGTTGTCGAGAACGATCCTCGCCATGGCGACGGTGCGCAGGTAATCCACCGCGTCCGTCTTCGGCTGGTGG
This sequence comes from Gemmatimonadaceae bacterium, assembly GCA_041743365.1. Lineage (GTDB taxonomy): Bacteria > Gemmatimonadota > Gemmatimonadetes > Gemmatimonadales > Gemmatimonadaceae > JANPKQ01. Next base: position 4,948 of record JBGTMW010000551.1, on the reverse strand, counting down.
GAAAGTTCCGGGGTGTTCTCCGGCTGGAGGGGCCAGCAGATGAACGCGGTGAAGCCCCCGGTGCGCGCCTGAAGCTCGCGCACCCGTTCCAGGTGCTCGAGCCGCTCCGCGAGGGTTTCGCCCAGGCCGTACATCATCGTCACGGAGGTCTTCATCCCTTCCTCGTGGGCGATCTCCATGATCTCCAGCCAGCGGTCGGCGCCGGCCTTCTTCCGCGCCACGATGTCGCGAACCCGCTGGACCAGGATCTCTCCCCCACCGCCGGGAATGGAATCGAGCCCGGCCGCCTTCAACTGACGTATCACATCACGCGCATCCAGCCGGAAAAGCTTCGCGAAGAAGTCGACCTCGCTCGGGCTGAAGCCGTGAATGTGGATGGGGTGATGCGTCTTGATGTACCTCAGCAGGTCGAGATACCAGTCGAAGGGGATGTAGGGGTTGTGCCCGCCCTGGATGAGTATCTGCACGCCGCCCAGCGCCTTGGTCTCGTCTATCTTCTCGCCTATCTGCTCGAACGAGAGCGTATAGCCCTCGGCGTCCTTCGGGCGGCGGTAGAACGCGCAGAATCCGCAATCCGCGACACATACGTTCGTGTAATTGATGTTGCGGTCCACGATGAAGCTGACGACGCCATGGGGGTGCTTCTCCTGACGGACTCGGTCAGCTTCACGCCCGAGCTCGAGTAGCGGGGCGTTGGTGTAGAAGTCGAGAAGGTCGCGCATGATGGTCAGGCGGCGGGAAGGAAGACGAGCGTGCCGTTGGGGACGCGACCCTGGCTCACGAGGCGGCGGAAGAACTCGGTGAGCCCTGCGATGTGGGCGTAGGACAATCCGTAGTCGAGCCCCGCGAGGTACTCCTCGCAGACATCGGTTGCAATCCCGGTGCGAGCGCTCGCCGCGCGGGCGAGCTCCGGGACATTGCGCACTCCCCAGTCGCGGGACGAACACAGCGCCTTGTGAATGCGGCGCGCGCCCTCGGTCGCGGTGCGCCGCTGCGCGACCCAGACCGCGAAGACGAAGGGGAGGCCGGTCCACCGCTTCCACTCGTCACCGAGGTCGTACGAGTGCGCGTAGAATGGCGCACCGGTCCCGCGCTCTGCGCGGCGGGCCATCAGGAGCAGCGCAGCATCGCCGATGACCAGTCTCGCTTCATGCGGCTCGGAGTCGAAGCCGGCAATGTCGCTGATCTCTGCGTCGGCAGGCACGAAGATGGGCCGGCATCCCCACCGTTCCTCGAAGAGAAGCTGGAGCAGCGCGACGCTGGTCATCGAGCTTCGGCTCACGAGCACGCGCGAGCCCTCGAGCTCGGTTGCGGGCCGGCGGGAGAAGAGCATGACGCTGCGGACGGGACCGTCACAGCTGATCGCCAGATCGGGCAGCAGGACGTAACGATCGGGAGTCCGCGCATACTCGACTGCAGACACGACACTCACGTCGAGGGTGCCGCGCGCCATGCGCCGATTCAGCGCCGACGGGGTGCCGTCCACCCACTCGGCGTCGACCGGCACGATGCCGCGCTCGATCGCCCCGTATACGGGATAGCAGTTGATGTACGCGATCCTTCCTACGCGCACGTCAGGCTGCCTCGGCGGCGGGGCGAGTGTCGAAGGTGCGGAGCACGTTGTAGAAGGAGTCGCGCTCCGCCGGCGTCTTCCCTGCACCGCGGATGAGCTTCAGGATCTCGTCCAGCGACATCCCCTGGGCGGTGTGCGCACCGGCCTCGTGGTAGATCTTCTCGCGAACGACGGTCCCCTCGACGTCATCGACTCCGAACGCAAGCGAAACCTGCGAGAGAAAGGGAGTCACCATGATCCAATGGGTCTTGATGTGGGCGATGTTGTCGAGGAAGAGCCGCCCCACCGCGAGGTTGCGAAGGTCGTCGAATCCGGTCGTCGCCGTCCCGGTGCGGCCGAGCGTCTCGCCCAACTCGTTGTGGTCGGGGTGATAGGCGAGCGGAATGTAGGCGAGGAACCCACCGGTCTCGTCCTGGAGAACGCGCAGCATGGCCAGATGGGCCACGCGGTCCTCGAGCGTCTCGACGTGCCCGTACAGCATCGTGCAGTTGGTCCGGATCCCGAGCTCGTGGGCCGTGCGGTGAACCGCGATCCAGTCCTCGCCGGCGAGCTTGCGGTCCGCGATCGTGGCGCGAACCCCGGGGCCGAAGACCTCGGCGCCTCCACCCGGGAGAGTGTCCAGACCGGCGTCGCGCAGCGCGACCAGAACATCGGCGATCGACATCCTGTCTATCCGGGCGATGTGCGCGATCTCCACCGCGGTGAGTGCCTTGATGTGCACGTGAGGGTGGCGCTGCTTCAGCCCGCGGAACATCTCGGCGTAATAGGCGAGGCCGGCCTTCATGTCGAGCCCGCCGACGATGTGAAACTCGCGCGTCAGTCCGTTGCCGGCGGCGGCGGCTTCCTCGTAAACCTTCTCATGCGTGTAGTGGTACGCGCCCTCCTCCTTCGGCAGTCGCGCGAAGGAGCAGAACACGCACGTCTGCCGGAGATAGCAGATGTTGGTCGGGTTGATGTGCTGGTTGGCCGCGAAGGTGACGCGGTTTCCATGGCGGGCGCGGTTGGCGGCGTCGGCGATGGTGCCCAGCCCGAGCAGGTCCGGTGAACGGAAGAGCGTCAGCGCATCCGCCGCGCCGAGACGTGTGCCGGTAGCGACCTTTTCCGCTATAGGGCGTAACGCCGGGTCCGCGATGGTCGCCGGATCGAGGACCGACGCGGGGACTGGCATCGTCAGTCCGTGAACCGTCGGACGGCGAGTGTCACGTTATGGCCGCCGAATCCGAAGCTGTTGCTCAACGCCGCGGTCACGTCACGCTCGACCGGCTTGTTGGGCGTGAAGTTCAGGTCGAGTTCCGGGTCGGGCGTCTCGTAGTTGATGGTAGGCGGGATGACGCCGTCCCGAACGACGAGGCTGCTGACGATGAACTCGAGTGAGCCGGCGGCACCCAACATGTGGCCGGTGGCCGACTTGGTCGAGCTCACATTCAGCGACTTCGCATGCTCGCCGAACACCGCCTTGATCGCGCGCGTCTCGTTGAAGTCGTTGGCCGGAGTCGAAGTTCCGTGGGCGTTGATGTACTGGATGTCCGTCGGCGAAAGATTGGCGTCGGCCATGGCCCTCTTCATCGCGCGCTGAGCGCCTTCGCCGTCGGGGGCGGGTGCCGTGAGGTGATAGGCGTCGCCCGTCGCGCCGTAGCCCGCTATCTCCGCGTAGATTCGCGCGCCGCGGCGAACAGCATGTTCCAGCTCTTCGAGAACCACGACCGCCGATCCCTCGCCCATGACGAAACCATCGCGGGTCGCGTCGAAGGGCCGGGAAGCCGTCGCGGGAGAGTCGTTGCGCTCGGAGAGCGCCTTCATGTTGGCGAAGCCCCCGATGGCCATCGGAGTGACCGTCGCCTCGGCGCCACCGGTGATCATCACCTGTGCGTCGCCGTACTGGATTGCGCGGTAGGCGTCCCCTATGGCGTGAGCGCTCGTGGCGCAGGCCGAGACGGTGGCGTAGTTGGGGCCGCGCGCGTTGAACCGCATCGACACGATGCCCGCCGCTATGTCCGCGATGAACATCGGGATGAAGAAGGGAGAGATCTTGCTCGGTCCACGCTCTCGATACACATCGTGCTGCTCCTCAAAGCTTTTCAGCCCGCCGATCCCGCTACCCAGGATGACACCCGTCTGGTCACGATCGTAACCGTTGCCCTCGACGAAGCCGGCGTCCGCCATGGCCTGAACTGCGGCCGCAACGGCGTACTGGGTGTAATGGTCAGCGCGCTTCGCCTCCTTTCGCTCCATGAACTCGAGCGGGTCGAAATCCTTGACCTCGGCCGCGAAGCGCACGGGAAAGTTGGTCGGGTCGAATTTCGTGATCGGGGCAGAGCCGGACCTTCCCTCAACCAGTGAACGCCAGGTCGTCGCCACGTCGTTCCCGACTGGCGAAATGGCCCCCAGGCCGGTGACGACGACCCGACGCTTCATGCGTTGGCGACCTTCTGGTTGAGGTACTCCATCGCATCGCCCACGGTGCGAAGCTTCTCCGCGTCCTCATCGGGGATGTCGATGTTGAACTCCTTCTCGAACTCCATCACCAGTTCGACGATGTCGAGGCTGTCCGCGCCGAGATCCTCGATGAAACTCGCGTCCGCGGTCAGCTTCTCGCGCTCGACGCCCAGTTCCTTTTCGATGATGTCCTTCACCTTGTTCGAGTTGTCGGCCATGGATACGGTCCTCTGGGGGATTGGTTGAGTGGTCCGGGAAATCTAATGCGTTCAACTGGCGAGTGTTACATCACCATGCCGCCGTCCACCACGAACACCTGCCCGGTGATGTAGGACGCATGCTCCGATGCAAGAAACGCCACCATTCCGGCGATGTCGTTGCCGGTTCCAAGCCGCTCGAGCGGAATCTGCTTCGAGAGGCCTTCACGGGCTTCAGCGGTGAGCTTTGCCGTCATGTCGGTCTCGATGAAACCGGGGGCCACCACGTTCGCCAGGACGTTCCGGGAGGCCAGCTCCTTCGCGACCGACTTGGTGAGGCCGATGAGCCCTGCCTTGCTGGCCGCGTAGTTCGCCTGCCCCTTGTTGCCGATGAGCCCGACGACGCTGGCAATATTGATGATTCGCCCCCACCGGCGCTTCATCATGCCGCGGCTGGCGGCACGGATCGTTGCGAACGCCCCTCGGAGGTTCGTATCCACGACGACCTGCCAGTCCTCGTCCTTGAGCCGCGGGACGATGTTGTCGCGTGTGAGACCCGCGTTGTTCACCAGGATGTCGATCGACCCGAAGGCCGCCTCGACGTCGGAGATCAGCTGGTTCACGGCGGCCATGTCGGTAACGTCGCAGGCGAAGCCCCGGGCTTCCCCGCCGAGCGAGGCCGCGGCGGCTTCTGCGGCGGTGCGGTCGCGCCCGACCACGGCCACGCGGGCGCCGGCCACCG